>NZ_JBSQVP010000020.1:0-36403 GCF_055136605.1 Aquaspirillum sp.
CGAGATCTACACGCGTAAGATCGTCGGCAGCGTCAGATGTGTATAAGAGACAGGTGCCCACCCTACTCAAAGCCGATTTAGGCATTTGCTAATCGCTGGCGCAGTTGTTCAGTGGCGCGCAGCATGGCGGTTAACGCCGCTTCGGTTTCTGGCCAACCACGGGTTTTGAGGCCGCAATCTGGATTCACCCACAGCCGCGATGCTGGAATGACTGCTAAAGCTTTTTCCAACAGCCGAACTATGTCCGCCTCAGTCGGCACACGTGGGCTATGAATGTCATACACACCGGGGCCAATTTCATTTGGATAGGCAAATTCACCAAAGGCATCCAGCAATTCCATATCAGACCGACTGGTTTCAATGGTAATCACATCGGCATCTAAAGCAGCAATAGCGGGCAGAATGTCGTTAAATTCGGAATAGCACATGTGGGTGTGAATCTGTGTGCTGTCGTTGACGGCCGAAGCCGAAACACGGAAAGCAAACCCTGCCCAATCTAAATAATCCTGCCATTGGCTGCGTTGTAACGGTAAACCTTCGCGGAAAGCCGGTTCATCGATTTGAATGACCGTAATCCCTGCTTGTTCGAGGTCTTTGACCTCGGCACGGATGGCTAAAGCAATATCCAAGCAGGTATCACGCCGTGGCTGGTCATCGCGGACAAACGACCATTGCAAAATGGTCACCGGCCCAGTCAACATCCCTTTCATGGGTTTATCGGTGAGACTTTGGGCAAATTGGCTCCACGCTACGGTCATTGCCGTTGGCCGGCTGACATCACCAAATAAAATCGGTGGCTTCACACAGCGGCTGCCATAACTTTGCACCCAGCCATTGCGGGTGAAAGCAAACCCTTCTAACTGTTCGCCGAAGTATTCCACCATGTCGTTGCGTTCGGCTTCACCATGAACCAACACATCCAAACCCAGCGCCAACTGTTTTTCGACTGCAAAGCGAATTTCCTGCTCCATCGCTTGTTGATAGCTGTGCTGATCAAGTTCGCCACGTTTGAAAGCGGCGCGGGCGCGGCGGATGTCGGGGGTTTGTGGGAAAGATCCAATGGTGGTGGTGGGCAATAAAGGTAGATTCAGCGCAGCTTTTTGTGCGGCGGCGCGTTGTGGGTAGGCACCATGGCGTTGACCATCAGCGGCAGTGAGTGCCTCACGGGCAGCACGCACGGCCGCATTGACCACGCGAGGGCTCTTGGCACGACTGTCACGCGCATGGTCGCTGGCGGCTAATTCATTGGCAATACTGGCTTCGCCTTGATCGAGACCTCGACCTAACACTTTAATCTCATTCAGTTTTTGTGTTGCAAATGCCAACCAGCTTTTCAACTCGCTGTCTAATCCTGTCTCAAAAGCTAAATCAACAGGGGTATGCAACAGTGAACAACTGCTGGACAACCATAATTGCTGACCAAATTTGGCGGCGGCGGGTTTGAGCTGGGCGAGTTTTTGCGATAAATCTGCCCGCCACACATTGCGCCCATCAATGATCCCCACGGACAGCACGCGTTCGGCTGGCCATTGTTCTGTGAAGGCCGCCAATTGTGCGGGGGCCCGCACGACATCAATATGCACTCCTGCAATGGGTAAATCTTTTAGCAAAGGCAGTTGTTCTGCTACCGAGGCAAAGTAAGTGGTAAGCAGCAGCTTGCAGGGCTGAGCCGCGAGGGCTTGATAAGCAGTTAAGAAAGCCTGTTGCCATGCTGAATCTAATTCTAGGCCCAAGATCGGTTCATCGATTTGCACCCAATCAATGCCTCGGCCAGCCAATTGAGTCAGTAAATCGACATACAACGGCAAGAGGTCTGTTAATAGGCTGAGTCGATCAAAGTCCGCTTCTTTTTCTTTGCCTAAATAGAGAAAACTCACTGGGCCCAACAGCACTGGCTTGGCTGGAATGCCTAACGCTTGGGCTTCGCTCAGTTGGTTAAATAGGGTTGTTGGCTGTAATTGAAACACCGTTTGGCGGTCAAATTCTGGCACCAAATAGTGATAGTTGGTGTCAAACCACTTGGTCATTTCCAAGGCAGGTTGCTGGGCATTACCCCGTGCCAAGGCGAAATAATCTTCTGTGCTCAAGTTGGCAACATCCAAACCAAAACGGGCTGGCAGTGCGCCAAACAAGACTTGATGGTCGAGAACATGGTCGTACAAGGTGAAATCCCCTACGGCAATGCGTTCGATACCTGCCCCTTTTTGTAACAACCAATGTCGCTGGCGCAATTGGCGTGCGGTGGTGTGCAGTGCCTCAACGCTGCTTTCTCCGCGCCAAAATGCTTCTTGGGCTTGTTTTAATTCGCGCTGGGCGCCAATGCGGGGAAAACCAAGGGTGTGTAAGGTGGTCATAGCGAGTGCTCCATAAAAAATCACCCTGCCATGATGCACTCAGTTACAACATGAGGCAAAATCATGTTTTTTATTGTAAGGATGAAAAAAATTTATGTCGCGCTCTGTTTTGGAACTGCGTCATCTACGCACGATGTTAACTTTACAAGAAACGGGGAGCGTTTCTGCGGCTGCCCAGCGGCTACATCTGACGCAATCGGCTTTGTCACATCAACTTAAGGCCTTAGAAACCCATTACAACACCCAGCTATTTGATCGACGACGGCAACCTTTATGCGCCACACAAACCGGCCAACGGTTGTTGGCTTTGGCTCAGATGGTGTTGCCTGCTGTCGAAGAGGCTGAACGTGAATTAAGTCGTATGGTCGATGGTGAGGCAGGCTGTTTGCGGATTGCGGTGGAATGCCACACGTGTTTCGATTGGTTGATGCCAACAATGGACGATTTTCGTGCCCATTGGCGCGAGGTTGAACTGGATATTGTGTCCGGTTTTCATTCCGACCCAACAAGCTTATTGTTGACCCATCGTGCTGATTTGGCGGTGGTATCGGAATATGAACCCGATCCGGCGGTGTTTTATACCCCATTATTTCGTTATGAAATTATGGGGTTGTTGGCAAATGATCATCCTTTGGCAGAAAAGCCGCGTCTGTCGGCGGAGGATTTCCGCGATCAAACTTTAATTACCTATCCGGTGCCGGATGAAATGCTAGACCTTGTGCGGCAAGTGTTATTGCCTGCTGGAATCAATCCTGCACGGCGTACCTCAGAGCTTACTGTCGCTATCTTACAGTTGGTGGCCAGTCGCCGAGGGGTGGCGGCATTGCCGTTTTGGGCGGTGAAATCGTATGTGGATCGCCACTATATTTCGGCGCGGCCGATTGGCGAGGGAGGGTTATTTGGTGAGTTGTATGCGGTGGTGCGGCAAGAAGATGCCCATTTACCGTATATGGCCGATTTTTTACATACCATGCGCGAGGTCTGTGCCAGCGCATTGGCTGGTATTGCCTTACTGCCGTTGGTGGAGTGAATACACTGCCTGTTGTGCCAATTGTTCGGCCAAAGCCGCATCGCTACCTGCTAATAAAGTTAAGCCGGCTTGGCTGGCAAGGCTGCTGAGGATGGGTGGGATACGGCGGTGGCGGTCGAGGACGTAAAATTGTGTGTCTTGGCGCAAGGGCAGTGGGAGGTTATCTAATAGCTGTGCCACTTCCTTGACCAAACGCAGCGGAGGCAGGCCGGTGGGCGCCTGTAGCACATGAAAGCGTCGTAGTGTCTCATGGTGAATCAATGCTAACACTGCATGTTCGGGGGTGAGGTCTAATAAACCAACGGCTTGTTGTTTAGTTTGTGCGAGGGTGTGCGCGGTAGTGACGGTGGCAACTTGCGGTACGGCAACTAATAGACCCAGTAAATGAACCGCTTTAGACAGGGTTTGTAGTCGTTGTCGTGGGGCAAAAATGGCATGGCGTGTGACGGTGAGGGTTTGGCCGCTGTGTAAGGCGTGGAGTTGCGTTTGCCATTGGCCATCAATTTCATAATCAGCCGGCAGCTCAAGCAACATTAAGCTATGGGGTGTCAAAGGATGAGGCGCGGCACTATCATAAGCCTGTTTGAATGTTTCCCCATCGAGGGCTGTCGGGTGGTTGAGTTGGATACGGCTTTGATTGGTATGACTGGCCACCCAATCGGCAGGTAGCAAGGGATAGACTAAAGACGGTGGTTGAGCGCCCACTTGATAGGCTTGGTCGAGTAAAGCGGAAATATGATGGGCAAGATGATCAGTGGAATACCAATCTTGTGCTTGGATATCACGCTGACGTGACAAATGAATCAGCTGTGAGCCTTCAAGAATTGGAAAAGTAAGGACAAGTGCACGATCTGCCAGTAGCAGACTGGCCCCTGAACACATTGGCATGGAGAGAATTCCGCACAGAGCAAACAAACCTCCAGCATAACAAAGAACAGGCAGACAGCGCAGGGGGGCCTGCGCTGTGCCCTAGTCGTCGTGGCCGTCGTCGAGGTGTAATTCGTGGATTTTTCGCGTTAATGTGTTGCGACCAAAGCCAAGTAAATGGGCAGCTTCAACACGTCGGCCGCCGGTGTGTTGCAAGGCCACACGAATCAACGCTGCTTCAAAACTGCGGCTGAGGTCATCAATAATATTGGTCTCGCCGCGTTTGAGACGGGCTTCTGCTAAAGCAGCCAAGGCACTGAGCCAATCTCCATGATGTTGAACCACGCCAGAGGGCGGTTCATCGCGAAACTCGGGTGGTAAGTCGCCGACTTCTACGGTTTGCCCGGGTGCCATCACCGTTAACCAATGACACAGATTTTCTAGCTGGCGCACATTGCCGTGGAACGGTGCGCTTTTCATCACTTCTAATGCGGCATCGGATAAGCGTTTCGCTTCCACCCCCAAACTCTGCGCGCTCTTTTGTAAAAAGTGGCGTGCCAGCAGGGGAATATCTTCTGTACGTTCTCGCAGCGGTGGCAGGCGTAGGCGGATCACATTCAATCGGTGAAATAAATCTTCCCGAAATAAACCTGCTTTGACCCGTTCTTCAAGATTTTGATGGGTGGCAGCAATGACCCGTACATTGGCCTTAATCGGAGTATGACCCCCAACACGATAAAACTGGCCATCAGACAACACCCGTAACAGGCGAGTTTGTAGCTCGGTCGGCATATCACCGATTTCATCTAAAAACAGTGTGCCTCCTTCAGCTTCTTCAAAACGGCCACGGCGTTGGGTGCTGGCGCCGGTGAAGGAACCACGTTCATGACCGAACAGCTCGCTTTCTAATAAATCGCGAGGAATGGCGGCGGTGTTGATGGCAATAAACGGTCGGTTAGCGCGGGTGGAATGTTGATGCAAAGCATGTGCAACCAATTCTTTGCCCGAGCCCGACTCGCCAGTAATCAACACCGTGACTGACGATTGCGCTAAACGGCCAATGGCGCGGAACACATCTTGCATCGCCGGTGCCTGACCCAGAATCACTTGGGCGGGACTGCTATCATCTTGCTCTTGTCCGGCGCGGTTAGCTTCGGTTAAAGCGCGTTCGACCAGTTGCACCGCATGATCAATGTCAAAGGGTTTGGGTAAATACTCAAAAGCCCCACCCTGAAAGGCGGCGACGGCTGAGTCCAGATCCGAATGGGCGGTCATCACAATCACCGGCAACTCTGGATACTCACCTTTCACTTTGGCAAGAAACTTTAAGCCATCGGTGCCGGGCATGCGGATGTCGCTGACGATCACCCGTGGCACACGGTCGTACATGGCATTGAGGGCGTCATCAGCACTGCTGAAACTTTCAAATTGAATCCCTGCCCGACTGAGTGCTTTTTCGAGCACCCAGCGTATAGACTTATCATCATCAATAATCCAAACAGGATGGGTCATGGTGTTTTTTCTCCCCCGTTATTCGGTTTGCTGGCAAAAGGTAGTAACACAGTAAAACAGGTGTAACCGGGGCGTGACTCAAAGTCGATGGCCCCTTGATGTTGGTGGACATAGGTTTGTGCCAATGTCAGGCCAAGGCCTGTGCCCTCGGCTCGGCCAGTGACCAACGGATAAAAAATATGGTCTTTTAGCTCGGCGGGAATGCCGGGGCCGTTATCGATAATCTGTAATTGCAACGCCAATTGATAACGTTTGCGGGCAAGGGTGACTTGTCGTGCGACACGGGTACGCAACACAATATCACCCACCCCGTGCATCGCTTGTACGCCATTGCGGACAATGTTTAATACCACTTGGATCAATTGTTCCTTATCTGCAAGCAGAGGTGGCAAACTGGTATCGTAGTCGCGCTCTAAACTCAGTCCATGCGGATATTCTGCCAAGACCACACTACGCACCCGTTCTAACACTTCGTGAATATTGACCTCAACTTGTTGATGTTTGCGGCTAGGGGTGAGTAAACGATCAACGAGCGACTGTAGCCGCAACGCCTCTTGGGTAATCACATCAAGGTATTCGCGCAGTTCGGGTCGTTCTGCCAACTCCAAGGCCAATAATTGTGCTGCACCGCGTATCCCACCCAAAGGGTTTTTAATTTCATGTGCCAAATTACGGATTAGCTCACGGTTGGCTTGTTGTTGGATTAACAGGCGTTCCTCGTTGGCAATTCGTAAATGTTGTTCCACGGGCCGCAGCTCAATCAGCGCAGCACACTGCGGATGTTCAATAGGGGTGATGGTGCACAACACATGAAGATGTTGTTGTTGGCAGGTGTCGAGCTCGAGGTCGTGTTCGGTAAAACTGACGTTGTTACCGATGGCCGTTTTTAAGCCATTCAGCAGACGCCGGCTATCGACAAAGAGGGTGTGGAGTTGGTGTCGTAGTAATTCACGACAGCCAAGCGCAAGCAGGTTTTCTGCAGCAGGGTTGACATAACGTAGGGCTCCGGCCTGATCGACAGCAATCAGGGCAGTATCGAGCAGTTCAAAACCACAAAATTGACGGTTTAGCGGGTTGTCTTGACGGGCGTTCATCGCAGTGCGCTCCTTTATCGAACACGATAAAGCAATAAGCAGGCCATTTTTTTACCAGAGGATGTCCCGATACGGCGCGTATCGTCCAAAAAAGAAGCAAGCTTTCGCACTGTTTTGGTGCGTCAAATTCAAGCAAATCCAGTCATGTCGCGTGCAATCGCCTGTTGATGCGGTGGATGGCCGCAAATCGTGGTGTACCGGCGCAATGCTTGCTTGGCATGGCTGTTCTTTAAGGACAGTCGGCGCGTATTGTTGGGCCTGTTGTTGATGGTGTCATGCTGTTTGAACAGGCAGACAAGCGTGATTGAAGGCGCTGATCTGGGAGGGTGGGGGATGAGCGGTGTTGATACGGGGTGAAGCGGAGGGAACGCGATAATCGAAAGCGTAGGGGTGAGATATTGTGGTGTGGGTGGGCTGATAAACGTTGTGTAACCATGCTGGCGTACCTAGCCTCATGCTGCTGCCGCCCAGTAACAAAAGACGCAACACAGATATCCCCTCAAATCAATGGATTTAGCCACTATCATAACGGTTTTTTATGCAAACCCATGCAAAAAGGCGGTGTTGCCACCGCCTTTTTTAGCTTAATTTGATCGAACTAAGGATTACAGCGAGTAGTACAGATCAAATTCAACAGGTGTGGTAGTCATACGGTTCAGGTTGACTTCTTGCATCTTCAATTCGATGTAAGCGTCAATGAATTCGTTCGAGAACACACCACCACGAGTCAAGAACTCGCGGTCTTTGTCCAACGCATCCAGTGCTTCTTCCAACGAAGCACATACGGTTGGGATCAGTTTGTCTTCTTCTGGTGGCAGATCGTACAGGTTTTTGTCTGCTGGATCGCCGGGGTGAATCTTGTTCTGAATACCATCCAAACCAGCCATCAACAGCGCAGCGAAGCACATGTATGGGTTGGCCAGTGGATCAGGGAAACGTGCCTCGATACGGCGGGCTTTTTCGCTGGCCACGTGAGGGATACGGATGGAAGCCGAACGGTTTTTCGCCGAGTAGGCCAGTTTCACCGGTGCTTCGTAGTGTGGCACTAAACGCTTGTAGGAGTTGGTACCTGGGTTGGTGATGGCGTTCAATGCTTTAGCGTGCTTGATGATACCGCCGATGTAGTACAGCGCAGTTTCAGACAGGCCTGCGTATTGGTCGCCAGCAAACAAGTTTTTGCCGTCTTTCCAAATCGATTGGTGAACGTGCATACCCGAGCCGTTGTCGCCAACGATAGGCTTAGGCATAAAGGTTGCTGTTTTGCCATAGCTGTGTGCTACGTTGTGTACCACATATTTCAGAATTTGGGTCCAGTCAGCACGTTGAGTTAAGGTGCTGAATTTGGTACCAATTTCGTTCTGACCTGCGGTGGCCACTTCGTGATGGTGCACTTCAACTGGCACGCCCATTTCTTCCAAAGTCAACACCATCGCAGAACGCAAGTCTTGCGAAGAATCGACTGGAGGCACTGGGAAGTAGCCGCCTTTCACGCGAGGACGGTGGCCGGTGTTGCCGCCTTCGTATTTCTCGCTAGAAGACCATGCAGCTTCTTGTGCTTCGATCTTGAGGTGACAGCCGGACATATCCACGCCCCATGTCACGCTGTCGAAAATAAAGAATTCAGGTTCTGGGCCAAAGAAAGCGGTATCGCCCAAGCCAGAGGCTTTCAGATAGGCTTCAGCGCGTTTGGCAATCGAACGTGGGCAACGGTCGTAGCCTTTGCCATCAGCAGGATCGACCACATCACATGTCATGATCAATGTGGGTTCGTCAAAGAACGGGTCGATATTGGCCGTTGCTGGGTCGGCCATCAGCAGCATGTCGGAAGCTTGGATCCCTTTCCAGCCTGCAATCGAAGAACCGTCAAACGCGTGACCGTGTTCGAACCATTCTTCAGCGTCTTCAGTGAGGACGTGAGCAGGGATGGTAACGTGCTGTTCTTTGCCACGCGTATCAGTAAAACGCAGGTCAACGAATTTCACGTCGTTTTCTTCGATCATCTTCAAAACATCAGCAACCGCCATGGTGTTCTCCTGAAAATTCAGATGCAGATTCGGTTTATTTCTGTGGGTGGGTCTTGTTACTGCCACTAGCGCGTTTTCTTAAAGCAGGAAGCGTGCCATCTAAACAAACCGCTTAAAATCGCTTAGCAAAAGCCTATTTTGCCCGCGAAACGCTATTGTGCCATGCCGTTACAGTTTCTGGGGTGGCTGTTTTTGCTCATTTTTGGTGCAATGCAAAATAAATTGCACCAATAGTGTGCTTTTGCCAATTTTAGGTCACAAAATGGGGCGGGCAGTGAAAGCATTGGCGGTGATTTCGCTTCTTTGACATAATCGGCTGCAGTCAAAATTGTAAGCCTGCTGTGTTGCAAAGCGATGTTGCCTCGCTTGCGACAATAAGACTATTGAAAGAGGAATGACATGACAGAGCTCGACACGCTTTTGCAAACTGCCGCCCAACGTGCACAACAACAGGGCTTGCCCTATGCTGGTCTGTTATTACCGACCGAGGCAGCGGCTTTATTGGCGATGCCTGAAGCAGACGCGGTTTTGGTGGATGTCCGCTCGGCGGCAGAATGGCAATTTGTTGGCCAAGTTCCACAGGCTGTTCATATCGAATACAAGTCGTTTCCCGGCATGGTATTAAACCCCAACTTTATTAGCAGCTTAAAAGCGCAGGTACCATCCGAGAAAAAAGTGTTATTTTTGTGCCGTTCTGGTGCACGTTCGCACGATACGGCGTGCCTTGCTGCCGCAGAGGGCTACACCGCGTTTAATATCTTAGAAGGCTTTGAAGGCGATTGTGATGCACAAGGGCATCGCGGTACCGTGAATGGCTGGAAGGTTTGCGGTCTGCCGTGGCAGCAGGGTTAATCATTTTGTCATTGCTTTTTTAGGAAAATGTCTCCTATGACCGATCGTTATGCTGTTGTGGGTAATCCGATTTCCCACAGTCAATCGCCTTTGATTCATGCGGAATTTGCCCGCCAAACCAGTCAAAAACTGACTTATGAGCGTTTGCTCGCGCCATTAGACGGCTTTGCAACCACTGTGCAGCAGTTTGTCAGCGAAGGCGGTAAAGGGGTCAATATTACGATTCCGTTTAAGCTCGAGGCACGGCAGATGGCAACACAACTGACCGAGCGTGCGCGATTGGCGGATGCGGTGAATACCTTAACTTTCAAAGAGGGTGAAATTTTTGGTGACAACACCGATGGCATCGGGCTAGTACGCGATATTGTACAAAACCTCGACTTTGCGATTGCTGGTAAACGGGTATTGGTATTGGGCGCAGGGGGGGCGGTGCGTGGTGTGCTGTTGCCTTTATTAGAGCAAAATCCTGCTAGCCTAACCGTGGTCAACCGAACTGTGAGTAAGGCACAAGACCTTGCAACGGCTTTTGCTGCCCAAGGCAAGATTGAAGCTTGCGGTTATGACGCCCTTCAGGGGCAACAGTTTGACATCATTATCAATGGTACGTCTTCTAGTCTGAATGACGAACTGCCTCCGATCCCGAATGGTCTCTTTGCCGAGGGCAGTTTGGCCTATGACATGATGTACTCGTCGGGTTTAACACCTTTCTTACGTCGGGGGCAGCAAGAAAATGCAGCGATGTTGGCCGATGGTTTGGGCATGTTGGTTGAACAAGCCGCCGAAGCCTTTTTAATCTGGCGTGGCGTGATGCCAGAAACCCGCACCGTGATGGGGTTGTTGCGTGAGGTGCTTTCTTGAGCTTGCGTAAGCGCATTGCACAAGTGGTCGGCATTTTGCTGGCCATTTGTTTTTTATATCAGCTATGGATTTTCGGTCATATTGTGTATTGGCGCTGGTATCCACCAGCGATGACCTCGTTTATGTCTGAACAACAAGCCCGCTTACAGCAAGACAATCCCGAGGCTGAGCTGCGTTATCAGTGGGTGGACTATCCCCATATCTCTTCACATCTCAAGCGCGCAATTGTGGCAAGTGAGGATGCTAAATTTCTCAATCACGATGGTTTTGATTGGGAAGGCATTCAAGATGCGTGGGAAAAAAATCTGCAAAAAGGCCGTATCGTGGCCGGCGGTTCAACCATTAGCCAACAATTAGCAAAAAATCTGTTTCTGTCTTCACAGCGGACACCGTGGCGGAAAGCGCAAGAGGCAGTGATTACGGTAATGCTAGAGATGGTGTTGGATAAACAACGCATCTTTGAGATTTATCTCAATGTCGTTGAATGGGGGGACGGTGTGTTTGGCGCAGAGGCGGCGGCACGACATTACTATCGAACGTCGGCAGCGAAATTAGCCAAGCCACAAGCGGCAAAATTGGCAGCCATGTTGCCGAATCCACGCTATTACGACAGCCATCGCAATGATCGCCGTTTATTAAGGAAAAGCGCCATTATTGTGCGGCGCATGACTTATGCGGACATTCCTTGATGCTTTTCTCGCCATACCTCGCTAAAATCTGCAACCTGTTCTCAATGCTCGGGCAATACCCGACCACGACAATGGACCTCCCCAGTCGATCTCAACACGATAGTTATTTGATTTTATTACCCGCCTGATGCTGCGGTGCATTGCTCATTGCCTGCACCGCCGCAGGCAATGAGGATGCACCTATGTCCGATAATCGCCACAATCCAGAAGGCCTCCACGCCAGCCTGCAACAGGTCATTGCATTGTTGCACCGCCATAAAATTGTCGAAGAATTGATTCATCGCCAAGACATGCCCAAACATGACTTAGTCGAAGATTTGGTGCATCGGCAAAATATCGTTGAATTACAAAAACGGCTTGATCAACTCCACCCTGCTGATGTGGCTTATATCCTTGAAGCTTTGCCATTAGAAGAACGTTTGTTGGTGTGGGATTTGGTGAAATCCGAGCGCGATGGCGAGATTTTGCTGGAGGTATCCGACGCCGTCCGCGAATCGCTGATTCAGTCAATGGATCGCGAAGAGTTGGTTGCTGCCGCAGAAAGCTTGGATGCTGACGAATTAGCCGATCTCGCACCCGATTTACCACAGCATGTCGTTCATGAAGTGATCGGCTCTTTAGATAGTAAAGAGCGTGAACAGTTGCAATCGGCGCTGTCTCACTCGGAAGAACAAGTGGGTAGTGTGATGGATTTTGACGTGGTCAAAATCCGCGCTGATGTGAAACTAGAGGTGGTATTGCGCTATTTGCGGCGCTTTGAAGAACTGCCGACCCACGCTGATAAAATTTTCGTCGTCGATGAGGATGAAATCCTGCAAGGGGTGTTACCGATCAATGTGTTGCTGGTCAATGATCCTGAGGCATTGGTTGAGGATGTGATGGCGCGTGATGTGGTGACTTTCCGACCTGATGAAGATTTGGGCGAGGCAGCACAAGCCTTTGAGCGTTATGACTTGGTATCAGCACCGGTAGTGACTCATGAAGGGAAGCTGATCGCACGAGTGACGATTGAGGCGATGGTGGACTACATCCGTGAAGAATCGGAAACCGAAGTATTAAATATGGCGGGTTTGAAAGAAGAGGAAGACCTCTTTGCACCAGTGATTCGTTCTGTGCAAAACCGTTGGGCATGGTTAGCGATCAATTTGATTACCGCATTTGTCGCCAGTCGCGTGATTGGGGTATTTGAAGATGCGATTGAAAAATTGGTTGCGTTGGCTGCCTTGATGCCGATTGTTGCAGGCATTGGTGGCAATTCTGGTAACCAAACCATCACCATGATTGTGCGTGCTTTGGCTTTGGGGCAATTACAGCCAAATAATATCTCGCGCTTGTGGCGTAAAGAAATTGGGGTTGCCGTAGTCAACGGGGTGGTGTGGGGCGGTTTGATTGGTTTGATTGCCTTTATTTTGTATGGTAGTCCTTCGCTGGGTGTGGTAATGACCGCTGCCATGACCTTAAATTTAATGTTGGCAGCAACCATGGGCGTCTTGGTACCGTTACTGATGGTACGTTTTGGGCGTGATCCAGCAATGGGCTCCTCGGTGATGATTACAGCATGTACCGATTCCGGTGGTTTCTTTATTTTCTTGGGCCTTGCCACGCTATTCTTATTGTGAGGATGGGAATGTCATCTACCATCGCTGAGCTATTGCAAGTCAGTCAACTACCGCGCTTAGAGGCGCGGTTGTTGTTAGAGCAGGTCACGGGCTATTCTCGTGTGCAGCAAACCACCTATCCAGAACGGGTTATTCCAAGATCACAAGCAGAAACCTTTTTGACGCTCTGTCAACGGCGGCAACAGGGTGAGCCGATTGCTTATCTACTTGGCTGGCGCGAATTTTATGGCCGTGAGTTTGCTGTCTCTCCTGCAACATTAATTCCACGACCCGAAACCGAATTGTTGGTTGAATGGGCGTTAACACGTCCGGTTACCCATCAGCCAATGCGTTATCTCGATTTAGGAACCGGCAGCGGTGTGATTGCAACCTCTTTGGCACTAGAACACGCCGCTGCTCATGTTACAGCCACGGACTTTTCCAGTGCTGCACTAGCTGTGGCTGAGGAAAATGCTAAACGATTAGGTGCTCAGGTGACGTTCTATCAGGGCTCATGGTGGCAAGCGCTTGCCGCGTGTCCTGCACCACAGTGGGATGTCATCGTTTCAAATCCACCCTATATCGCAGCGCAAGATCAACACCTACAGCAAGGCGATCTACGTTTTGAACCACAACACGCTTTAACCGATGGTCAAGATGGCTTGTCGGCGTTGACGACGATTATTGAAGCAGCACCATTGTATTTGGTTTCAGGCGGTTGGTTGGGGCTAGAGCACGGTTTTGACCAAGGTGAGGCGGTGCGAAAAGCACTACAACAGCGCGGCTTTTGTGAGGTGGTGACCGAGCGTGATTTAGCAGGTGTAGAGCGAATCACTGTCGGGCGTTATGCTTGAGAAAATAAAAAAATGCCGCAGTATCGCGGCATTTTTTCTGTCATTCCGACCAGATCAAGCACTGATTAGTGATGATGGTGGCCGTCATGCACATGGCCGTGGTCAATTTCTTCCGCAGTTGCTTCGCGTACGCTGGCAACAGTGGCTTCAAAACGCAGGGTTTGGCCGGCTAAAGGATGGTTGCCGTCAACAGTGACTTGACCATCGGTGATGTCGGTGACACGGAACACAATCACATCACCGGTTTCGGGATCATCGGCTTCGAACATCATGCCGACTTCTAATTCGATGTCTTCTGGGAAAACATCGATTGGCTCTTGGCGCACCAATTCTGGTTCGTGGTCGCCAAAAGCCTCTTCAGCTTGCATGGTGACATCAATTTGATCGCCAACTTGCTTGCCTTGCAGTTGTTCTTCAACCAGCGGGAAAATACCGTCATAACCGCCATGCAGGTAGGTCATGGGTTCTTCAGGCTGAGTCTGGTCGATCAGTTGGTTATCTGCATCATACATTTTGTAATGCAGAGAAACGACGGTATTTTTGATGATTTGCATAAGGAGTGTCCATCTGCGTAAAAAGCGAAAAAGGCGGATGATGGGTAGGGTGTGGTGCATCAGAAATGGCCATCAGCCCCACTCAAACATCGTGCTAATTATCGCACAAATTCGCCCGAGCGGCCCGCCGCCCATGTTATGTTTGCGATTTATCGCGTCTAGGATTCAAAAAAATGAAAGATCAAGCCATTCCGCTATTGGGAGGTCTGACTGCTGAGGCTTTCTTAGCCGAATACTGGCAGAAAAAACCGTTGTTGATTCGTCATGCCGTACAAGACCTCGACCCCATTGTCGATTTTTCTGTTTTAAAACAGCTGGCTGTTCGCGACGATGTTGAGTCACGTTTGGTGGAGTATCGTGCCAATCGTTGGCATTTGGAACAAGGCCCTTTCCGTCCGAGTCGGTTTCAACGGTTGCCAGAAACCGATTGGACTTTGCTGGTCCAAAGCGTTAACCACCATCTCCCGCATATTGCCGATTTATTGTGGCGTTTTGATTTCATTCCTTATGCCCGATTAGATGATTTGATGATTTCTTATGCGCCACCAGGCGGCACAGTTGGTCCACATTTTGATTCTTATGATGTGTTTTTATTGCAGGTTGGTGGCAAAAAGCGTTGGCAAATTTCTGCTCAATCCGAAGCACAATTAGGTTTGGTAGAGGATGCCCCATTAAAAATTCTGAAATCTTTTGTTGCCGACCAAACATGGGAATTAGAAGAAGGCGATATGCTGTATTTGCCGCCTAAATATGCCCATTACGGGGTGGCATTAGAGCCTGGAATGACTTATTCAATTGGTTTTAGAGCACCAAGCGCACAAGAATTAGCCAACCAGTTTTTAGTGCATCTACAAGATCATTTATGTTTGGATGGTCATTATGCCGATCCCGATTTAAGTTGGCAGGCCAATCCCGCCGAGATCAGTCCAGCGATGGTGGCGCAGATTAGCCAAATGCTGGCCAAAATTCAGTGGAATCATCATACAATCGGCGATTTTCTCGGACGTTACCTGACTGAACCCAAAGCGCATGTCTTTTATGATCCTCCTGAAGATCCACTAGATGAGGCGGCTTTCCTGAGTTGTTGGCAGGCAGGTAATGCACTGGTGCTAGACCTGAAAACACAGTTGTTAAGCTATCAAAGCAGTTTTTATGTGAATGGTGAAAAATTAGAAGTCCCTTATCAAGATATGACTTGGTGGGCGGATTTTGCGGCAAAAAGACGCGCAAACTATGCCGATTTGTCTAGCGAAACCGTGAATTTGTTATATGACGCTTATCTTTGCGGGTATTGGCAATTTCAAAACTAACTAATGATGTTGCATTCCTACAACGAAAATTGCTGCACTGCACTATATTTTGTTGTGTTAGGTCAACTTATTGTATTGACTTTGCTATCATGGCGATGAATTTAAAGGTCAGCAGATTTTCCGCGATGTTGTACAAACCCTTTCATTCTTCAAACATATCGTTACATTTTTGCTGTGACGGATGCGTTGGAAAATCGGGTTTCTATGGTAGAATCTGCACCACTTTAAGAAATCGCTGTTGTCAGGTAAAGCAAGGGATACGAGCAATATCTGACGAAGTTATGTGTTTGTATAAACGTGTCCATTTCTCGTGAAAAGGTAACCATAATGAAACAACAATCTCTCCTCGTTGCTGCTCTGTTGGCTTTGGCTTTGACTGCTTGCGGTAAAAAAGAAGAACCAGCACCTGCTGCTGAAGCTGCACCAGCGCCTGCTGCTGAAGCACCTGCTGCTGCTCCAGCCGACGCAGCTGCACCTGCTGCTCCAGCTGACGCTGCTGCACCTGCTGCTGCTCCAGCCGACGCAGCTGCACCTGCTGCTCCAGCTGACGCTGCTGCGCCTGCCGCTGCTCCAGCTGACGCTGCTGCTGCCCCAGCTGCAACCGAAGAGAAAAAACAGTAATCTGATTGCTGTTTCTCTGAAGTAAAAAAAGCCGACTGTTACCAGTCGGCTTTTTTGTTTCGAATTGCCTACGGTTTTGGTGCAGGCTCACCATTGCGATAAACTTTTTCTGCATTCATCTTGCTGCTCCATGGTAAGCCACTATTTTGCCAACCATTCTGGATACGAAAGCCTTTTTTCTCGCCTTCTTTCAAAGCATCCCCCTGAAAACCGTGAACTACATAGCGAGCATTTTGAAATCCCTGTTGTCTTAAGAATGCAGCGCTGGGTTCTCCTCTCTCGCTACCAGAACGACACATGGTAATGATCTCTGCATTTTTATTCCAGCCACGTTTTTGTAATGCTTGTTCGATTTCATTCACGAATTTGGGATTTTGATATAGTCGAAATACATTTCGCTTTTCATCCCAGCGTGTACGGTCAACTAACAGATAAGGAATGTTGATGTGTACGCTATCAGTAAAGCCAGTGAACATAATTTCGACTGGATCACGTACGTCAATCAATAACGCCTCATTGTTCTTTGCCTTTTCATAGGCTTCAGCTGCACTCATTGCTATATCAACAGCAAAACTGGTACTGCTCAAGATAGCAAGAGCAAGTCCACACACCATTTTTTGTATCTTCACGATCTCTCCTAGAATTAAATAAAATAATAATATACATTATGTTTAATTGTTTGTGTCAGTGAATGGAAAATTTCAATCTTTGTTCTGCATCAGCTTGGCCATTTCTAGCGAAAGCCCTTCGCTGCTCAGCCCTGCTATCACACCTCGTTGATCTGCTGCTGTGCGGTTCTGGCTGATTTTCCACTTGCCCTCAATCTGGCAGATCGGAATTTCAACCCCAACAATCCCTTTCAATTGCTGTTCGATAAATGTTTCAGGTGCGTCGTTGACCCGCCATGGGTGTGGCCGTGTTTGTTCTTGTTGGTCGGTCAGTTGCTCAACCTGTGCTCGCAACCAAGCTGCATCTTCTATCAGTTTCGCCTTGCCCCTTGCTTGTACCATCACAAAATTCCACGTTGGTACGACTTTGCCTTGTTCGGCTTTGGATGGATACCAAGATGGTGACACATAAGCCTCAGGGCCTTGAAAGACCACTAACACCTCTCTGTCTTGCTGTAAGTCTTTGAGTTGGCTATTGCCTCGTGCTAAGTGGGCATGCAGCGTGCCATATTCACCAACAGGAGAAAGAGAAAAAGGAATCAAATTGGCGGTGAGGCCACTTTCTCCGGTGGTGATTAACATCGCAAGAGGATGTTTTTTGATGACCTCATGTAGTTTGTCGAGATGTTGTTCGCGAAACAATGTAGGGCAGTACATGGGATTGTCTCTGGACTTGAAACGATACGAAGAAAAAAGGGCGATTCGTATGAACCGCCCTTTGGCTGCTGTTGGGTAACAGAGAGGATTAGTTCAGCTGTTGTTGCAGCGCACGCAAAATAGAACTGCTTTGTTGTTCCGACAAGGGATGGCCTTGTGGATCCAACAGTTGAATGCGAGTTTGGTTTTCTGCTGCACCGCTTAATTTCACTTGTAAGGCGGGTTGCTTATTCGTCGCGGTGTCACTGCCTTTACTACGCCAGAAGGCGAGGCTAGACCAGAATCCACCGTCGTCTTTCTTATCCAACTCAGTTTGTGCTGGGCGGACATAATACACCCCCGCTTGACGATTGCGGTCAACCACCACCAAACCTGCACGATCTAAAGCCAAACCACTGCGGCGCCATGCCCGATCAAATGGATCATTGACGACAACGCTGTTACCTTCAATACGGGCGCGAGTCGTCGCTGGGGCGACTTGGCTATTTTTGATTTCTTCGCGGGCTTTTTCTTCGTTCAAGCCAAGGCGCAACATAAAGCGGCCAAGCAGTTCCGCTTCTAACTCTGGATCAGCTGCACGGGCTTGCCACATGGTTTGGCCCTTGCTCTCATCCGAGTACACCTCAACTAAACCGCGATGCGTGAAATAAACCTCGGTACCTTGTGCACCACGCTCGATTCGGACACGGAATTTATCGCGTTCGGGCGTCGAATACAGACCATCTAAACCCACTTTTGACAACAAGAAGCGCACGCCATCCTGTGGCAGTTTGGCACGATTTTCCGCCCAGTCGGTTTCCATCAAACCCAATTTAGGCTCATTGGTTTTAATCACAAAACCATTGTCTTGCCAGAACTCTTCCAAAATTGGCCATAAGGCTTCTGGCGTTTGGGTAACCCGCAGCCAGCGTTGTGAGCCATCGCGCTCTAACTTCACATTAGGCACATTGACCAATACCCCTTGTTTGCCTTTGGCCTCGCTTTGTTGCTTGTTCAATGCTGCCTGTTGAGCGGCATTGGCGCTGACTGTGCCTTTGGGTAAGGCATAGGTATTTTTCAGCTCGGGCGTCGTGAGATCGGGAGGGACTTCAAGTGCGCCTTTGCGGTTAGGATCCGCTGATTGGTAGTCTAGCTTTTTGCCGGCAAGGGGTTCGGTATTGCTGCTGCAGGCAGCTAAACCACCTGCTGCTAACAGCAAGAGAGTGACAAAACGAGCCTTCATGGTTTTCCTTCTTGCGTATAAAGAGCTTAGAGCAAACCTGCTTGGGTCAAGGCTGCTTCAACTTGGGCTTGTGCGCCTTCGGATAGGCGGGTCAGAGGCAGACGCAATGTGGGGCCAATTAAACCCATCCGTTCCAAAGCCCATTTCACTGGAATGGGGTTGGCTTCGCAGAAGAGATGTTTGTGCAAACCTTGTAAGGGGTCATTGATGGCACGGGCGCGGCGAACATCACCCTCAGCACATGCTTGGCATAAATCTGCCATCTGACGCGGTGCGACGTTGGCAGTCACCGAAATCACCCCATCCCCCCCAGACAGCAGAAAGGCCAAAGAACTCGCATCATCACCGGTGTAAATGGCAAAGTCTTCTGGGGCTCGCAAGAACAAATCACAGCCACGACCTAAATCACCCGTCGCATCTTTAATCCCAACAATATTGGGGATTTCAGCCAAACGCAGTGCTGTGTCATTGCTCATGTCCGCCACCGTGCGTCCCGGCACGTTATACAAAATCATTGGGATGGCAGTGGCTTCTGCGATAGCACGGAAATGTTGATACAAACCTTCTTGGGTTGGTTTGTTGTAGTAAGGCACTACGGATAAGGTGTAATTGGCACCGATTTTTTCTGCGGCGCGTGACAACTCAATGGCTTCTGCAGTCGAATTCGCACCGGTTCCAGCAATCACTGGCACACGGCCTGCACTGCGTTTGATGACCGCTTCAACTACGCTCAAATGCTCTTCAACCGCTAAAGTGGCTGATTCACCTGTCGTACCAACAGCAACAATGCCGCTAGTCCCATTATCAATATGAAAATCTACCAGACGGTCGAGTGCTGCATAATCGACACTACCGTCTTCCAACATAGGGGTCACAATAGCGACCAAGCTACCTGTAAGCATATCTTTAGGCCTGTCACGGGAATTAAGATAACAAGCGCCGATTGTAGCCCAATTCAGCCTAACGGCGTGAATCCCTCTTTCGCCCTACGCAGAATGTTAGCGTGTGCTGTGCTACAATCGCCCACTTTCTTTCTTTGATACAGTCAGTTAGCAAAGGCCACTTCGTGATTACCACAGCCAATATCACCATGCAGTTCGGTGCCAAACCCTTGTTCGAAAATGTTTCTGTAAAGTTCGGCGAGGGCAATCGTTATGGTCTCATCGGTGCCAATGGTTCCGGTAAATCGACTTTCATGAAGATACTCGGCGGCGATTTAGAGCCAACGTCGGGTAATGTTTCCTTAGAACCCGGCATGCGTTTGGGTAAGTTGCGCCAAGATCAGTTTGCCTATGAAGACCAGCGGGTGCTCGACGTTGTGTTGATGGGACACACTGAAATGTGGGCGGCAATGAGCGAACGCGATGCGATTTATGCCAACCTCGAAGCAACCGAAGACGACTACATGCGTGCCGCTGAGTTGGAAGCCAAATTTGCGGAATACGATGGCTATACCGCCGAGGCACGAGCAGGCGAATTGTTGTTAGGTGTCGGCATTCCGACCGAATTACACAACGGCCCCATGCGCGAAGTGGCGCCGGGTTTCAAACTGCGGGTGTTGTTGGCGCAAGCGCTGTTCTCCAATCCTGATGTTTTGTTGTTAGATGAACCGACCAACAACTTGGACATCAATACGATTCGTTGGTTAGAGCATGTGTTGAACGATCGTAATTGCACCATGATTATCATTTCGCACGATCGTCACTTCTTAAATGAAGTCTGTACCCACATGGCAGACTTGGATTACAACACCATCCGGATTTACCCCGGCAATTACGACGACTACATGATTGCTTCGGCACAAGCGCGTGAACGCCAACTGTCGTCGAATGCGAAGGCAAAAGAACGTATCCAAGAATTGCAAGAATTCGTGGCGCGTTTCTCGGCTAATAAATCAAAAGCTCGCCAAGCCACCAGCCGGCTGAAACAAGTTGATAAGCTCAAATCAGAAATGGTGGATGTCAAACCATCGAGCCGCCAAAACCCATTTATCCGCTTTGAGTTAGACGACAAACAAAAGCTGCACCGTCAAGCGGTGGAAACTGCCGGACTGTCAAAATCGTTTGATCAACCCTTGTTCCAAAAGATGGACTTTATCCTTGAAGCAGGCCAACGCTTGGCGATTATTGGCCCGAACGGTGCCGGTAAATCGACATTGGTGAAACTGTTGGCGGGGGCATACGAGGCAGCAAATGCCGCTGGTGTCACTGCAGACGCCGGCACCATTAAATGGGCGGATAAGGCGCAAGTCGGTTATTACGCCCAAGATCACGAGTCTGATTTTGACACTGACATGAATCTGACGGAGTGGATGCGACAATGGACCCAAGAAGGGGATGACGAGCAAGTGGTGCGTGGCACGTTAGGCCGCTTGTTGTTTGGTGGCGATGATGTGAGCAAGCCAGTGCGCGTGTTATCCGGCGGTGAAAAAGGTCGGATGTTGTACGGCAAGCTGATTTTGACCAAGCCAAATGTGCTGATTATGGATGAACCGACCAACCACATGGATATGGAGTCGATTGAATCGCTCAACATGGCCTTGGAAAAGTACAAAGGCACGTTGATTTTTGTGTCGCATGACCGCCAATTTGTGAGCTCGTTGGCCACGCAAATCCTCGAGCTTGACGGCAAAGGGGGCTATGAGCATTACATGGGCAATTATGAGGATTACTTGGCCTCGCGTGGTTTAAGCTAAGCGTTTCGATTACCTGCTGTCTGTTTTCAGCGTCTGCGTTCTTGACCTCGGGCTGAACCCCGAGGCTTCTCGCGCGTTGGGTAACGAATCAAATATGATCGTTTTGTGAAATTTTTCTGCAATAACTTTACCGAGTGAAAGCCTGTGGTTATACTCTCGGCATTCTGCACTGCACGATAAATTTTGCAGTGCAGAAATCATCACGTTTACACAGCCGCGTTTTGTTGGCCGTGTCGTGAGACCGCTTCCCTGAGTTGCTTATCCCCATTTTATGAATAAGCAACCGGATAAAAACAAGAAGGCGGATGGTGGAGATAATGCGCTCGGCTCGGGTTTGATTGGCCCGAGTTCGAGTAGCCTTACGATTCTCGAGTGTACAAAGGAACAGATCATGCGTTTGCAAGGTAAAGTCTCGATCATCACCGGCGGTGCCAGCGGCATCGGCCATGCAACAGCCCTGAAATTCGCCCAAGAAGGCGCAATTGTTGCCGTTTGCGATTTGAATCAAGAAGCGATTGACGCTGTCGTCAACGAAATCAAAGCTGCTGGCGGTGAAGCTGTTGGCTATGTGGTGAATGTCACCAACAAAGCGCAGATCGCAGACATGGTTGGCGACCTGAAAACTCGCTTTGGCCGTATCGATGTATTAGTGAACAATGCGGGCATCGTGCAAGATGCTCAGTTGCTCAAAATGACTGACGACCAATTCGATAAAGTGATCGACATCAACTTGCGCGGTGTTTACAACTGCGCTCGTGCAGTGGTTGACACCATGGTTGCACAAGGTTCTGGCGTGATTCTGAACGCTTCCTCCGTGGTTGGCGTGTACGGTAACTTCGGTCAAACCAACTATGCTGCTACCAAATTTGGCGTGATCGGTTTCGTCAAAACTTGGGCAAAAGAATTGGGTAAAAAAGGCATCCGCGCTAACGCCGTGTGCCCTGGCTTTGTTGCTACCCCAATCCTGAAATCCATGCCAGAAAAAGTGATTCAGGCAATGGAAGAAAAAGTGCCAATGAAACGTATGGCCGATCCAAAAGAAATCGCCAGCGTGTATGCTTTCTTGGCCTCTGATGATGCTAGCTACATCAACGGTGCAGCAATTGAAGTAACCGGCGGTTTGACCCTGTAATTAGGGTATGGCGTTATTTACTGCGTCAGCACAACAACAGCCCTGTTTTGCACAGGGCTGTTTGTTTTTATTGCTGCCGTTTTTTCTTTGGCTGACTGGTTGCGCGCATTCTCCCACCGCTGCCTCATCAGCGACCTCTCCCCTTCGCTGCCCACCTTTAACTCCATCTTTGTTGTGTCCTCCGCTTGGTTTTGCCGCATCGTTGCCCAACCGCAGTTGTGAGCCTGTGGCAACTGCCGAAGTCCCTACGGCAGAAATCAAACAGCGTTTGGTGCAAGTGGTAAACGATGAATGGGTCTTTTTTGGTCAACAAACCTTACAAATTGAACAGGGCATTGCCAGTATTCCGCGCCTTGGTGCGTGGGAAGATGATGCGCCGCAGTATGTGGAGCGAATTCAACAGTATTGGTGTGCAGTTGGGCGAACGGGTTTTACCCAGTCGAATGTGTGTACGCAGCCGTGGTCGGCGGTGTTTATTTCTTGGGCGATGCGGCAAGCCGGTGTGCCAGAAACCGTGTTGCCCTCTCGTGCAGCACATTGGCAATACTTGCGATATCTATTGGATCACCCTTCGCCTTATTTTCGAGTCCATGAACGAACAGCCTATGCACCACAGGTCGGCGATTTGATTTGTGCCGTACGAACCGAGGTGGCGTGGCAGCAAGTTGAACAGCTGTCGCGTGCGCCGATGCATTGTGATGTGGTGGTGAACATTGAGCAGCCTTATCTCTATGCAATTGGTGGCAATGTGCGTAATTCAGTGACAAAAATTCGTGTCCAATTAGATGAAAATGGCAAGATTCAGCTCGAAGCAGGGGGTCGTCCGTGGTTATTAGTGGTTGAGAATTTGTATTAATTGATATAAATGGCTTTTTTGTAAAAATTAAACAAAAAATATTTCTTTGTGATATAATTGTTTTTGTCAACTTTTAGACAGGGATAAAATCATGTCTCGTGTCTGGGGACAGATTTGTTTGCTGTTAATAGGTGCTATCGTTAGTGGTGCTGCGATAGCAAATACTCGACCTTACTCAGAGTCTGTCATCATGGCTTCACCGTTGTTTCCATGGTTGATCGCCTTCCTGTTGTTGTGCCTTTGCGCTGTGCTTTGGTGGCAATGGCAAACAAGCCAGAAAAAACATCACTACCTTCGTTTGGTATTACATCATTTTCCTGAACCTGCGCTGGTGATTCGACAAGGTCGATTTGTCGATTGCAATCCGATTGCGTTGAATATCTTAGGCTATGGTGATAGCCGTGCCATTATTGGTAAAACCCCGGGTGAATTATCGCCACGTTATCAGCCAGATGGCGAATTATCCGAGCAAAAAGCCAGTAGTTTGATGCAGTTGTTAAGTGATGGTGAACCACAACAACGCTTCGAATGGACTCATATTCGTGCTGACGGCAGCTTATTTTTTGCTGAGGTCTCACTATCTTCGTTTTCTGCTGAGGGTGAAGACTGTGTCTTGGTCACTTGGCACGATATTGGCCTACGCAAAATCGCACAACAACATCTAGAAGAAGAGCTCCAACTCTTTGCTTCTGGCCCGGTGACCGTGATGAGTTGGCAACCCACACCCGGATGGCCGTTGCGTCATGTGTCCGATAACGTGGCGGCGGTGCTCGGCTATCAAAAACACGAAGTCTTTGCTGATGATTTCCACTTCTTTGATTTAATTCATCCTGAAGATCAATCTCGAGTCGCAGCCGAGGTGGCATCTTATATTCATTCCAAGACGCTGCACTTTGAACAAAGCTATCGAATTCAACACAAGGACGGTGACTACCGCTGGTATTACGACTTCACCCGTCTGGTATTCGATGATAAAGGTGAACTGCTGCATATCCGTGGCTATTTGTTTGACCAAACCCATCTCAAAACGCTGGAACACCATCTTGAACAAGAACGGCAGCGTTTAAGCAATATTTTGTGGGGAACCGGTGTTGGTACGTGGGAATGGCATATTCCTTCAGGTGAAACCCGTTTTAATGAACGATGGGCAGAAATCATTGGCTATCGATTAGACGAACTCCAACCCATCAACATCAACACATGGTTAAAGTTTGCCCATCCAGAAGATTTTGCCGCCTCAGAATCCTTACTCAACGCGCACTTTGCAGGTGAAATAGATTGTTACGAGGTTGAAGTCAGGATGCTGCACCGTGAAGGGCATTGGGTGTGGGTGTTAGACCGTGGCAAGGTTATTTCATGGGATGCAGAAGGCAAACCACTGTGGATGGCTGGCACCCATACTGATATCAGCCGCCGTAAACAAGCCGAGTTTGCCTTACGCAGCAGCGAGGCACGGATGCGTAGTCTGTTCGATATGTTGCCAGATGGGGTGGTATTGATCGACCCTGAAACCGCTTTACCTGTGCAATTCAATCCTGCTGCCCATCAACAGCTGGGTTATAGCGCAGACGATTTCGCGCTTTTGCCGATTCCAGCATACGATGCCTATGAACATCCAGAAGAAACTGCTGCTCGTTTCGAACATCTGTTAACCGAGGGTTATGACGATTTTGAAACGCTACACCGCAAGCAAGATGGCAGTCTGATCACTGTCCATGTCACAGTGCAACGGGTGGAATTAGAAAATCAGCCTCACTTCTTGGCGATTTATCGCGACATTACGCAACGTAAAGAAACCGAACGTTTATTGGCGCTACAACGCGAGGAACTGGCTCGTTCCAATGCCGAATTAGAACAGTTTGCCTATGTTGCTTCGCATGATCTACGCCAACCCCTGCGAATGATCAGCAGCTATGTGCAACTGTTGGAACAAAGTTTGGCACAACATCTCAACACCGATACACAACAGATGATGTTCTTTGTTCGTGATGGTGCGTTGCGTATGGATCAGATGTTGGTGTCGTTGTTGGAATACTCTCGGGTTGGGCGCAAAGGGTCACCTTTGGCCGTAGTGGACAGTCGTGAACGTCTTGATGAAGCATTGCATTTTTTGTCGCCAGCGATTCATGAAGCACAAGCGCACATCGACATCCTTGGCGAGTGGCCACAATTACACGCCTCTCGTGATGAACTGACCCGTTTATTTCAAAATTTAATTGGTAACGCAATCAAATATCGCGCACGAGATCGCACCCCCCATATCGTCATCACTGTAGAAGCGAAGGATGAGGAAGGGTGGTTATTTTGTGTCAAAGATAATGGGATTGGTGTTGCGCCAAACCAATTCCACCGCTTGTTCAAAGTCTTTCAGCGTTTGCATACTCGTAATGAATATGAGGGCAGCGGGGTGGGGCTGGCGGTGTGCCGTAAAATTGTTGAGCGACATGGTGGAAAAATTTGGATTGAATCTGCTGGCGAAGGGTGTGGCAGTATGTTTTATTTTTCGTTGCCAAAATGGCAAGCTCAACCAGAAATGGCAATAGATGCTTTGGTTGCTTGATGAAAATTTGATATGCTTTCAGTCTTTTTTGTTCTTCACATAGGAAAAATCCATGTATCCCGATCCTACCAGCACACCCGCCGCTTGCCCTGTTGTGCTTGTGATCGAGGATGATCCTGGTGATGCACAACTGATTCGATGGCAGCTTTTAGAGCGCAGTCCAACCGCATTTGATGTTCATATTGTCGAAAGTCTGGCGGCAGCTGAACGCAAAATCCACCAAGGGATTCACCCCGATGTGGTATTGCTCGACCTTAATTTGCCAGATTCTTTTGGCATCTCAACGGTGGCCAGCTGCCGTAAATTATTACCTGATGCGCCGATTGTGGTGCTAACGGGGCTGGACCAGCACGAAACCATTCAAACAGCGATTGCCGCCGGCGCAGAAGATTTTCTCAGTAAAGGCACCGATGGCAGTAACGTCAGAAAAGCCATCCGCTATGCCATCCTGCGACATGATCGTGAAGCGGATGCGCGCCTTGCCGCAACGGTGTTTACCCACGCCTCTGAAGGCATCATGATTACCGCGCCGGATGGTCATATCATCGAATGTAATGCTGCTTTGAGTGATATGACTGGTTATCCCCGCGATGAGCTACTCAATCAGCCTCCCTATCTATTGAATGCGCTACAGCATCAAGCTGCTTTTGATGACAATCTATGGTCATATCTCCAACAGCAGGGGCAATGGCAGGGTGAGGTGTGGAATCAGCGTAAGAATGGTGAATTGTTTATTGCCCAGTTGATGATCAGTGCGGTTTACGATGGTCGCGGGGTGATTTCTCATTATGTCTGTTTCTTTACGGATATCACGCTACAAAAACAGCAACAACAACAACTAGAACGGCTGGCCCATTTTGATGCTTTGACGGGTTTGCCAAACCGCGCTTTGTTGGCTGATCGTCTGAGCCAAGAAATGCGTCATACCCATCGCCAAAATAGCAAAATTGCCTTGATTTATATTGATTTGGATGGCTTCAAGGCGGTGAATGACACCTATGGTCATCAAGCAGGTGACGTGCTGTTGACCACTGTGGCGCGGCGAATGCGGCAAGCTTTACGCGAGACCGATACCGTCGCACGGTTAGGTGGTGATGAATTCGTGGCGGTGGTCACTGATCTATCGGAACATGCTGATACGATCATCTTGCTTGATCGTTTGTTAGGGGCGGCAGCACAGCCGGTGGCATTTGGTGATGCACAGCTGCAAGTGTCGGCCAGCATTGGGGTTGCCCTCTATCCTGTGCATGGCGCGGTTGATGCCGATTTCCTACTCCGCCAAGCCGATCAAGCGATGTATCGTGCGAAACAAAGCGGTAAGAATCGCTATCGTTTTTTTGATCCCGAAGAAGACAAACGGGCGCGTGAGTTGCATCAACGCTTAGAACGTTTGCACCAAGCATTTACTTTGGGCGAATTTTTCTTGTTGTATCAGCCACAAGTCAATATGCGCACGGGTGAACTGATGGCGGTCGAGGCACTGTTGCGCTGGCAGCCCGATTCAGACACGGTTGTTTTACCGCGAGATTTTCTACCTATTTTAGATAATGATAAGTTGTGTTTGCAGCTGGGTGAATGGGTGGTGCATTCCGCGCTACAACAAATGTTGCAATGGCAAACGCAAGGTTTATCGATTTCTGTCAGTGTCAATCTGAGTGCCCGACAATTTCAATCGTCTGCATTTCTGCCATTTTTGGGTGAGGTGCTGGCGCGTTACCCTGAATTACCGCGTTTTAGTCTGTGTTTAGAAATCATAGAAACCAGCGCACTCGATGATATGGCGGCAACATCGGAGGCGATTCGCGCCTGCAATGCCTTGGGGGTGGCTGTGGCATTGGATGATTTTGGCACTGGTTATAGTTCGCTTGACTATATCCGCCGTCTGTCCGCCAGTCAGCTTAAAATTGATCATCGTTTTGTTGGCAATATGTTGAACGACCCTGATGATTTGGCGATGCTCGAGGGCGTGTTAGGGCTGGCTCATGCTTTCCGCTGCCGTGTGGTGGCAGAGGGCGTGGAGTCAGAAGAGCAAGGTAATTTTTTATTACGTTTAGGATGTGAGTTGGCGCAGGGATTTGCTATTGCACATCCCATGCCGGCGGAACAGGTGGCGGCGTGGTTGGCAACTTGGCAGCCGCCTGTGCGCTGGCGCAGTCTTTCGCGGGCCAGCCGTGATCTATTGCCATTATTATTTGCAGCGGTGGAACATCGGGCGTGGATTCGTGCGATTGAATCACACCTCTCATCCGCCCCTTCTGCCATACCTTTGCCTGCATTAGATGAAACTCAATGCCGTTTTGGTCAATGGCTGTTGCAAGAAGATTTAACCCGCTATGGTTCGCCGGCATTGTTTGCTGAAATCGACCGTTTACATCGCGAAATTCATCAATTAGCACGCCAATTACTCGGCCAACAACAGCAAGACATGCCTACGGATGGTGCTCAGTTGCAACAGTTACGTGAGCTAAGCGAACAGCTATTTGCTTTGCTGGTGTATGACGGCAGTGCCATTTTGCCGTTACCGCCGCGTTAGTTTTACATTGAAGCGGTTGTGCCTTCTGTGCTATCCTCTCGCGCCGCGCTAATGAGTTAGCGCGTATTACTCACATTCGCGCCAAAGGGTGCCTTTAGGTCAACCGCGCGAATGGCGGAATAACCCTTTGATTTTCAGGAATTACTGATGTCCACTCAAGTTACTATGCGCCAAATGCTCGAAGCTGGCGTGCACTTTGGTCACCAAACTCGCTTCTGGAACCCAAAAATGTCTCAGTACATTTTTGGCAGCCGCAACAAGATTCATATCATCAACCTCGAAAAAACCCTGCCTTTGTTCCTCGAAGCACAAAACTATGTGCGTCGTTTGACTGCAAACAAAGGTACCGTGTTGTTCGTGGGTACAAAGCGTCAAGCTCGTGACATCGTGCGCGAAGAAGCCGCACGCGCTGGTATGCCTTACGTTGACCAACGCTGGTTGGGCGGTATGTTGACTAACTTCAAAACCGTCAAACAATCGATCAAGCGTCTGGAAGACAAACAAGCCTTGTTGACCAATGCTGATGCCGGTTACAACAAAAAAGAAATGTTGGACCTGCAACGCGAAGTCGAAAAACTCGACCGCAGCTTGGGCGGTATCCGCGAAATGAAAGGTTTGCCTGACGCAATCTTCATTATCGACACTGGCTACCAAAAAGGCGCAGTGAGCGAAGCACAAAAACTGGGTATTCCAGTGATTGGCGTGGTGGATACCAACAACAGCCCAGACGGCGTGAACTATGTGATCCCTGGTAACGACGACTCTGCTCGCGCAATTCGTCTGTACGCTCGTGGTATCGCTGATGCCGTGTTGGAAGGCAAAGCACAATCGCTGCAAGAAGTGGTTGCCGCTGCTGCTGAAGCACAAGCTGCCGCTGCTGAGTAATCTGCTCGAGACAGTCTAAGGAAAAAGGGGCGTATGCCCCTTTTTTTGAATGTGGCGTTATTGCCGCTTGTCATCAAACGGTAATTGCCAAAATCGTATCTTTCACGGCTGTGGCCTCACAACCGTAATTCTATTTATTCAGGAGTCATTCAATGGCTGAAATTAGCGCAAAAATGGTGGCCGATCTGCGTGCCGCAACCGGTCTGGGCATGATGGAATGCAAAAAAGCCTTGGTTGAAGCAGAAGGCGATATCAAAAAAGCTGAAGAAATCCTGCGTATTAAATCGGGTGCGAAAGCAGGTAAATTGGCTGGCCGTACCGCTGCCGAAGGCGTGATTGCTCACTTGATCGAAGGCCAACACGGCGTGTTGTTAGAAGTCAACTGCGAAACTGACTTTGTGGCAAAAGATGACAGCTTCTTGGCTTTTGCCAATGCCGCTGCTAAATCGGTGTTGGCTGTTAACCCAGCTGATGTTGAAGCGCTGATGGCTGCTAATGATGGTGCTTTGGAAGCAGAACGTAAGGCAGTGATCGCGAAACTGGGCGAAAACATCTCTGTTCGTCGCTTTGTTCGCTATGAAACCGCTGGCAAATTGGCTGCTTATCTGCACGGTTCGAAAATTGGCGTGTTGGTTGATTTTGACGGTGCTGAAGAGCAAGTGGGTAAAGATATTGCAATGCACATCGCAGCTTCTAAGCCAATCTGCGTATCGAAAGATGAAGTGCCTGCAGAAACCTTAGAATCCGAACGTCGTATCTACACCGCTCAAGCTGCTGAATCTGGCAAACCTGCTGATATCGTGGCGAAAATGGTTGAAGGTCGTATCACTAAATACTTGGCCGAAGTCACCTTATTGGGCCAAGCTTTCGTGAAAAACCCAGACCAAACCGTTGAAAAACTGTTGGCTGAAAAATCCTCGAAAGTGAATCGTTTCACCATGTTCATCGTGGGCGAAGGCATCGAGAAAAAACAGGAAGATTACGCTGCTGAAGTGGCTGCTGCCGCTGCTGCTGCAAGCAAAGCGTAATTTCTGTTTTCTTACGCGAAAAGGCACCTCGGTTATGAGGTGCCTTTTTTCGAACATACTGATTGGGTATGCCAAATGAGGAAATTTGCTTGGTTCAAGTTTGCTGATTTGGCAATTCCGATTGTCACTGTTTTATCTTTTAAGCATTTATAAAGGTCTAAGTCATGAGCGAAACCCGCACCCCGGCCTATCGGCGCATCCTGCTGAAACTGTCCGGCGAAGCCCTGATGGGGGATGACAGCTACGGTATCAACCGTGAAACCATCGAACAAATTGTGACCCAAATTCAAGAAGTGCTCGCTTTCGGTGTGCAAATTGCAATCGTAATCGGTGGTGGCAATATCTTCCGTGGTGTGGCACCGACTGCTGCTGGGATGGATCGTGCCACAGCAGACTATATGGGGATGTTGGCAACCGTGATGAATGCGCTGGCGTTGAAAGATGCCATGAGTCGTCGTGGTATGTCCGCTCGTGTGCAATCGGCCTTAACCATGCAGCAGATTGCCGAGCCCTATATTCGCAGCAAGGCATTGCAGTATTTGGAAGATGGCAAAGTGGTGATTTTTGCCGCAGGGACTGGTAATCCTTTCTTTACCACTGACACCGCTGCTGCGTTGCGTGGGATGGAAATGAATGTCGATGTAATGTTAAAAGCCACCAAGGTTGACGGCGTTTACACGGACGATCCAAAGAAAAATCCCGAAGCCACCCGTTATCAAAAACTGACTTTTGATGAAGCAATTATTAAAAATCTGAAAGTCATGGATGCCACTGCATTGGCATTATGTCGTGACCAAAAACTGAATATCAAAGTGTTTAGCATTTTCAAAGAAGGCGGTCTGCGCCGTGTGGTGCTTGGCGATGATGAAGGCACACTGGTACACTGCTAAACATTTTTTTCTCCAACCCTTGCTTTGGAGTGTGATTTCCAATGATTAATGATGTTAAAAAATCTGCTGAACAGCGGATGCAAAAAACCCTAGAAACCTTCAAAACCGATTTGACCAAAGTGCGGACTGGTCGCGCTCATACCGGTTTGCTCGACCATATTACCGTCGATTATTACGGTTCGCCCACACCGATTAACCAAGTCGGTAATGTCACGCTGATCGATGCGCGTACCATCGGGGTGCAAGCATGGGAAAAGGGCATGGCGGCAAAAATTGAAAAAGCGATTCGTGACTCTGATTTGGGTCTGAATCCTGCTTCTAATGGCGATTTAATTCGTGTGCCAATGCCGATGTTGACTGAAGAACGTCGTCGCGATTTAACCAAAATCGTGAAAGGTGAAGCAGAAAACGCCCGTGTGGCCGTTCGCAATGTGCGCCGTGATAGCAATAACGATCTGAAAAATTTGTTGAAAGACAAAGCGATTACCGAAGACGAAGAGCGTCGTGCCCAAGAAGACATCCAAAAGCTGACTGACAAGTTTGTCGCCGAAATCGACAAAGCTTTGGCAGAAAAAGAAAAAGAGCTGATGGAAATCTAAGGAGCATTACCCTTTGCCCAGTAGCACGCAAACTCTGCCCACGGTAGATGCCGTTCCCCGCCACATTGCCATCATTATGGATGGCAATGGGCGCTGGGCAAAACGCCGCTTTTTACCCCGAATTGCGGGGCATAAACGCGGGGTGGAAGCAGTGCGCGCCACGGTGCGCGCTTGTTCTGAACTTGGGGTGCAATACCTGACGCTGTTCGCCTTTTCAAGCGAAAATTGGCGACGGCCACTCGAAGAAGTGTCCTTTTTGATGGGCTTATTCTTGGATGTGCTTGAGCGCGAGGTAGAACGCCTCCACCGCAATGATATTCGCCTGCAAGTGATTGGGAACCGTGCCCGTTTTTCTGCCGACTTGGTGGCGCGTATTGAGGCGGCTGAAGCGCGTACAGCGCATAACCAAGGTTTGGTACTGACCGTTGCTGCCGACTACGGTGGGCGGTGGGACATCTTACATGCCGTCAACCAGCTGCTTGCCGCAGGTCACGATCCTTCTCAACCGGTACAAGAAGCTGACCTTCAGCCCTATTTGTGCCTAGGTCAGGCACCTGAACCCGATTTATTTATCCGCACAGGTGGTGAACAGCGAGTGAGTAATTTCTTGCTGTGGCAGCTGGCTTATGCCGAGTTGTATTTCACCGAAACTTTATGGCCAGATTTCGACCGCGCTGCGCTCGAAGCGGCTATGCATTCTTATCGTTGTCGCGAACGTCGCTTTGGCCGCACCAGCGAACAGCTTGACCCCGCGCTGCGTCGCTTGGATTAGTCTTATGCTGAAATTGCGTGTCCTGACTGCTCTGGTGTTATTGCCAGTGATGTTAGCGGCCTTGTTTGCTTTTGATTCTCTGCAATGGGCTGCGTTTACTGCGCTGATTACTGTACTAGGGCTGTGGGAATGGTCACGCCTAGTCAAGTTATCTCGTCTACAACAAATCACCTATCTTGTGCTGTCATGCGCTGGCCTTGGGGCGTGGGCTACGTTCTCTGCAACGGTGGCTTATTCTTTGCCACTGGTTGTGCATGGCATGGTGTTAGTGTTTTGGTTTGTGGTGGCACCGCTATGGCTAAAACAGCGTTGGTCACTGTTACAGCAACCTCTGTTAGCAATGGGGTTGGGATGGTTATTGTTGTTACCGGCTTGGAGTGCATTACAAACATGGCGCCCTAGTCCAACTGCTGCCAGTTTGTTGCTGGCTTTGATGGCCTTGGTTTGGTTGGCTGATACGGCTGCCTATTTTTCTGGCAAAACCTTTGGCCGTCGTAAATTAGCCCCAGCAATTAGCCCCGGCAAAAGTTGGGAAGGGGTTTATGGGGCTTTGGTCGCGGTAGCGATTTATGCTGCTATTTTGGCGCAAACCAAATTGTTACAGCCGTGGGCGTTGCCGGTTTGGATGTGGGTGGTCGTAGCGTGGGCGCTGACCGCAGTGAGTATTGTGGGTGATTTATTAGAATCATGGTTTAAACGTCAAGCGGGGATGAAAGACTCTAGCCAATTACTGCCGGGGCATGGTGGCGTGCTGGATAGAATTGATAGTTTGATTGCCGTGTTGGCGGTTGCGGCGGCGTTACAAGCTTATCTCTCTGCCTTCTAGTGTGTTATCCAATCGCAAACATGAACGGGATTATCGCGTGAAACAGCAAATGTCTTCTTCCTCGCCACAATTACTGACGGTTTTGGGTGCGACAGGGACGATTGGCGTCAATACCCTCGATGTCGTGGCGCGACACCCCGACCGCTATCAAGTTTTTGCATTAAGCGGTGGACAACAAATTGATAAATTGGCACAGCAGTGTGTCCAATTTCATCCTCGTTATGCCGTGACGCTCGAAGCTTCAAGCGCTGCCCAGCTACAACAGCGCCTAAGTGAACAAGGGTGCACTACAGAAGTGTTATACGGGGCTGAGGCGTTGCGAGATATTGCCGCTCATCCCGAGGTGGATGCTGTGATGGCGGCGATTGTCGGGGCGGCGGGTTTACCGCCAGCCTTGGCAGCGGCACAAGCGGGAAAAAAGGTTTTATTGGCCAATAAAGAAGCCTTGGTTATGGCCGGCCGCTTTTTTATGGAAGCGGTGGCACAATCTGGCGCACGTTTATTGCCCATCGATAGTGAACACAATGCGATTTTCCAATCTTTGCCTGCTGATTGTGTGTCATTGGCTGAAGCAGGGGTTGAGAAAATTATCCTCACTGCCTCGGGTGGCCCATTTCGACAACTCTCTGCTGATGCACTTTCCTCAGTGACCCCTGCCCAAGCCTGTGCGCATCCAAATTGGGTGATGGGACGTAAAATTTCTGTTGATTCAGCTTCGCTGATGAATAAAGGCTTAGAGGTCATTGAAGCACGCTGGCTGTTTGATGCCACACCAGAGCAAATTGAAGTGGTGGTGCATCCGCAAAGCGTGATCCATTCTATGGTGCGCTACCGTGATGGCTCCGTCTTAGCCCAATTGGGTACCCCTGATATGCGGACACCGATTGCCCATGCTTTGGCATGGCCAGAGAGGATCTCGGCTGGTGTCGCCGCTTTAGACTTTTTGTCTTTGCCTCCACTGACATTTGAACAACCAGACCTTGTGCGTTTCCCCGCATTAAGCTTGGCTTTTGCTGCATTAGAACAGGGGGCTGATGCCCCAGCAGTGTTAAATGCCGCCAACGAAATTGCAGTGGCGGCTTTCTTAGCGGAAAAAATCCGCTTTACTGCCATTCCCCAATTGGTAGAAAACGCTTTGACACACTTTGCCCACGCAAACAGTGGGTGTTTGGATGATTTGTTTGCTTTGGATAAGGCTGTACGCAGTTACACCTTGCAACACGTGGAGCGAATCACATGCTAACCACGGTGTTAGCGTTCTTAGTTGCCATTGGTATCTTGGTGACATTTCACGAGCTGGGCCACTATTGGGTGGCGCGGCGTGCTGGGATTCATGTTCTGCGCTTTTCGGTGGGGTTCGGTAAACCGCTGTTTAGCTGGCGTGATCGTCATGGGACTGAGTGGACATTGGCGCCCATCCCCCTCGGTGGTTATGTCAAAATGCTAGACACTTACGAACCGCAGATGCCCGAGGCTTGGCGTGCCCATACCTTTGCGGCACAACCCGTCTTGGCGCGGATGGCCGTGGTAGCGGCAGGCCCAGCGGCTAATTTGCTGTTGGCGGTGGTGTTTTATGCTGCGCTTGCGTGGTCGGGTACCGAAGCCTTGCGCCCTCTCATTGGTACGGTGTTGCCAGATACCCCAGCGGCACAGGCTGGCGTGAAATCGGGTGACAGGGTTGAGCGAGTCAATGAAACCACCATCGAGGATTGGGCCGAGCTGCGTTTGGCATTGCTTGACGCACTGTCACAGCCAGAACAAGCGATTCAACTGCATACAGAATACGGTACCCGTACTTTGCCACCGCCCAAAGACAGCGGCCTCTCCGCTGAGCCTGCGGCGGTTGCTGGGTTGGGATTATTGCCACAACGTTTATTGCCACAAGTGGCTGCGCTTGAACCGGACTCACCTGCCTTTCAAGCTGGCCTGCGCATTGGTGACACCATTGAAGCCGTGGGGTCACAAACCGTCAAAGAGTGGGGCGATTTAGTTCGTGCGCTGCGTCAACAAGGACAATCACAACAGCCGCTGTTGTTAACCATACAGCGTGGTGCAGAGCGTTTTACTGTCTCGGTAGTACCAAACTGGGTCGAAACCACAAATGGCCAACGCATTCCTCGTATTGGTGTTGCACCACAGGTGGATCGTGATTGGCTGGCACAACTGCAATTTGAACAACAAGCTGGCCCGATTGATGGACTGGTGGTGGCGGTAAGCCGGACATGGCGTGATGTGCGCCTGTCGTTCTCGATGTTCTATCGCATGGTGTTGGGTGATGTCAGTTTGCAAAATCTCAGTGGGCCTTTGACCATCGCTGATTTTGCCGGTCAAACCGCACGGCGTGGTGTATCGTCCTATGTCGAGTTTTTGGCTTTGATTAGTGTCAGCCTAGCTGTGTTAAACCTGTTGCCTATTCCTATGCTGGATGGGGGGCACTTGCTGTATCATGTCGCCGAGCTGGTGAAGGGAAAACCTTTATCAGAACAAGCTCAGGCTTTTGGCTATCGCGTCGGTTTGGTGTTGTTACTGACCTTGATGCTCTTCGCGATTTTTAACGATTTCAACCGTCTTTTCGCGGGATGACCGCCTCCTATGAAACTTTCCTACCTTGCTGCTGCTGTTAGCGTGGCCATGGCTCCGGCCTGGGCTGCATCCTCCTTTGTGGTGAAGGATATTCGTGTCGAAGGCGTACAACGTACTGAACCTGGCACGGTGTTCAACTATTTACCGATTAAGGTCGGTGATACGTTCACTGATGCGCGTGCAGAAGCGTCGATTAAAGCGCTGTTTGCAACCGGCTTCTTTAACGATGTGCGGATTGAGCACTGTCTCTTATACACATCTGACGCTGCCGACGATCTTA
>NZ_JBSQVP010000021.1:0-35775 GCF_055136605.1 Aquaspirillum sp.
CAAGGGCAGCGAAGTAGCTGTAGAACACGCTGGCGTAATAGCCTTCGTATTGGGCAATGGCGTTGTTGCGTTGCCAGTCGTAGGGAATGCTGGAAAATAGGCTATGGAATAAAGCTTCCATGCCAGCAAAGTCATTTTTCAGTAACAGCTGCCCCAGCTGGTGTTTGGTGCGGCTGCTTTGACCTGCATCGGGTTGGAGTACATACAGCACACTATTGTGAAAGCTTTGGTAAACCTCACGGTTTGGATAACGCAATTGGTACAGATATTCGCCAAACTGATACTCGCGTTTGGCAATCGTCAGATAGCCGGTTTGGAACATCAAGGATTCAGTGAGCATCATGTCAACATCAAACGCTTGCAACAAATCACCGCTGACGCGCAAAGCGGCCAGTTCTGGCAGCCACACATGATGTGCTTTGATCCAATCGAGTAAGAACGTCGGTGTGCCGGTTTCAAACCAATAGGGCCGGAAATCGCGTTTTTGAAACAGCAACAGCACATCAAACGGGTTGTAAACGGACTCACCTAGCCAGTTATAACCGTTGTACCACTCGCGAATCTGCTCTCGATCTAATCCAGCTAACTCCGGTGCAAAAACGGTGTCAATATCGTGATCAGTGTAACCACAAATCGCTGAATACTCGGCATCAAGGGTGATGTCATTCAGGTTATTTAAACCTGAAAATAAACTCACTTTACTGAATTTTGATACCCCAGTCAGGAACACGAACTTCATTACTGCATCCTGATCTTTTATCACTGAGTATAAGTTTCTCAGCTCATCGCGCATCGCTTTGGCGAGTTCTGGTTTGGTCAGATTGTCTAGGATAGGTTTATCGTATTCATCCACCAACACGACCACCGGTTGTCCCGACTGTTTGTGTGCGTGTTGAATCAGATCAATAAAACGATCAACCACTGAAGTCGTACGATAGCTCAGCCCAAATCGTTCAGCCTCGGAATATAAAATATGCTGGATACGTTCTTGTAGTTCCTCAGGGGAACGCATCACCCCACCGCCAAAGCTGATGCGAATCACTGGATAAGACACCGACCAATCCCATTTATCATGAATCCACAGCCCTTGAAACAGCGCCTCATTCCCTGCCCACAGTTCAGCCAAGGTATCGAGGAACAAGCTTTTACCGAAACGACGGGGACGGGATAAAAAGTAATGACTGCCTTGTGTCGCCAGTTGGTAAGCCATCGGGGTTTTGTCGATGTAGTAATGGTTGTCTTCGCGAATTTTGGCGAAGGTTTGAATACCAATAGGGAGTTTTTTGCGCGACATCATGCAGCCTTAAATCAATAGATGATTGAGAAGGATATGGGGATTGTACTGCGGTCTGGCGAGGCAGCAGGAGAGGCAAAAGAAGGAAATACAGGGGAGAGTCTAGGCGGGATGGCGAGGGAAGGGCTCGCCATCGAAGGGATATTACTTGTAGGCCTGACGCAGTTTTGCGGTCGTGTGGACCGAGCCGAGTTCTTCTCGTAAAACCTGATGGCGGTCACGCACGAGATGGCTGACTTCTTCGTGGCAATCGAGAATTTGCCGTAGGCGATCAGCACAAAATTCGCGGCTACCTAGGCGGTGTTCAGCCCAATCGGGATGATTGGCTTGATAGCTTTGCAGCGCATCAAATTGCAGCAAAAATCCATCCCATAAGTCCGCCACTTTGTCCCAATCTTCTGCTCTTGCCGCGTCACGCAAGGCAAAAGCAGCGTCCATTAGATCGTTGTAGCGTTGTTCGACATCAGACATTGCCATAGCTCATTGGTTTAGCACGAGGAGGAGGTTCGGTGCTGTTTTCAGCGGCTTGCCGAGCTGGGTTGATTTGTTCCCAAGCATCGCGCAGTTCAGCCAATAAACGTGACGCCTGTTCTAATTTAGCATCATCGTTATTTAAGTTGGCTTCTAATAAAATATTGCTCACATATTCATACAGGGCATCGAGTTGTTCTGCCAACTCGCCCCCAACTTCTTTGTTCAAAGACAAACGCAAGCCTTCGTCAACAATCGCAATCGCTTTGCTGATCATACGCCCTTTTTCAGGGATATTTTTTTCTTGCAGGAAGCGACGCGCATTTGCGATAGCTTGTATGGCACCGTCAAACAGCATCAGAATCAGTTTGTGAGGGCTGGCAACCATCACTTCTGTTTCTAGTGCAGATTGTGTGTAGGCAGCATAAGGATTTTTGTTCAGCATAGTTGGCATCTTCAACAAGAAAAAACAAGCGGGAGATCGTTACACGCCATCATAACCATCCCCCGCCCGATTGTCAGCGTAACAACATACTTAATTGTTGCTGCATGTAACTAGACATCTGTTGCATTTGGCTCAAAGTGGAGTCAAGACGACCAAATTGAGTACGCAAACGCTTCTCCGTATCGTCGATACGATTCTGCATCGCATCTTGTTCACGACCCAAAGTTTTGATGGTGGAATTGATACTTTCTGTCTTAGATTCAATAAGCCCTTTTTTCATGACCATTGATTCAAGCGCATCATCAATTGCGAAACCGAACCCTTTTGTCACCGTCATGGTTCCGCGAGAGCCTAACGCCCCACCCGTAATTTCAATTTTTAAGCCCTCGGTATCTTTCCCTGTCGAGCCAGAAAGCGTAATTCCGTCACCCAGAGCAGAGATGCCACCAATTGTCCCAGCTACTTTAGCAGGACTGATACTGCCGCTAGTTAGACCAAAATGGGTCGCTGCATTTGTGCCGATACTGGTGATTTCAATACGGCTATCTTTGTTTTGTTTTGCAGCAGTAAATTCAAATTTATTGTCAGTACCATTAAAGGCAACAGAGACGACATTCGAACCAAAGGCACTATCTAATGCCGCTTGTAATGTCGAGATAACATCGCCATTTGTTGCTTTTGCAGTTGAAAAAGCAGTATCAAGGTTAATAGTTGCAGCAGTACCATTAACCTTCATCGTCATCGATTCACCTGAGAACTGTCCAGCCGTCGTGCCAGCACTACTTGCCGTATTGCTTTGTAAAACCCATGGTGCATCAGTCAAAACAACTTCATAACTACCTGCTTTAGTTTTGCTGGTTGCACTCATTAAATTCAAGCCAGTATCAGCGGCTTTACCAGATGCAGTAAACAGCTTCATCACCGCCTGAGGATCGGCCTCTAGTGCTTTGGTCAATTTGGTTGAGTCAATAGTCATATTGCCAGTTTTGGCATCAAACCCAACACCAACGGAAGCAGGTAAGGAGTAATCACCAGAGATACCCGAGATCTGGGTTGAAAAAGCAGCACGCAACTGGGTACGAATCGAGCGAATGCTACTGTCTCCATTCAAGATACCAGCATCAGCTGCTTGCCCAGCTTTTGCTGTCTCAGCTTTGAAGTAGGTTAGGTTGTCTAACACTTTCATCAACTCATTATAAGACTTCGCAATCCCCTCAATCGTTGATTTAGCCGATCCGGTGTCTTTCGTCACATTGACTGTCAAAGGCTTACCGGCCTCTGTTTTTTTAGATAGCGTCAACGTTACCCCGTCAATCGCTTTTGTCAAAGTGTTACTTTTATCAGTGATTGTTAAACCATCAATTTTTACTTGTGCATCAGCTGCAGCCTGAGTTTGGCCAGCATTCGACGCTGTTGGTGCACCACCACCACCGGCATACAGGATTTTATCTAGGTCAGAACTACTAGATGTAGAGGAAACAGTGATAGTGTTCGACGCACCCGTTTCTGTTGCTGACAATGTTAAACGATAGGCTGAACCATCGTTCACTACGTTGGCGGTTACCCCACCATTTTCCTTATTAATTTTGTCTCGTAATTCTTCAAGCGTCAGATCCGCAGTGAAGTTCAGCTCCAATTTTTTGGTACCGACTTCAATAGTCAAGTTTTTACCATTGGTTGCCAAGGCAGTTTTACTATTTGAAAAACCACCAGAAGCAATTTTGTGAGACTGAGCGAGATCAATGACTTCAACCGAGTACTTACCTGCCTGAGCAGCACCAGAAGCAGAAACAGAAGCATAGTCCTTATCGCTAACGGACGCTTTGGTTGAGCTAAATTTGCTGTTATCTTGAAGCGCCTTGATAGAAGATTGAAAAGTAGACAGGGCACTCTTAACTTGACCGTAAGCGGAGAGCTTCTGTTGCTCTTTGGCTTCTTTGGCCTGCAGTTGTGAAAGAGGCCGTGATTCTACTGTCATCAATTGGCCAATGATGCTATTAATATCTAACCCAGAACCGACACCAGCAGATGTGATAGCCATGATGGGGTACCCCTCAAGAAGTAGAAATTCAATAATTGATGTGACAAGTATCGTCCAATCGAAGTAAAACTTAAAGTATGTTGAGTTACTGTCGTAATTTTCTTTTTTCGGAGTGTCAAATGTCGCAAAAAAAATCAAAATACACAAAAATCAAATCACCATCTCAAGCAGAAATGAGTTCGATAGTTGAAGCATATTATAGCGGTGATGCAGCGTTGTTGTTAGAACGAACAAATGAGCTGGCTCAAGCATACCCGCAGCACAGTTTCCCTTATGAATTCATGGGTTTAGCATACGAGATGCTGGGAGAGATTGGGCAAGCCATCGAAACGCTACAAAAAGCAGCATACCTTGCCCCGCAAGATCCTGAAATTCAAACCAATCTCGGCAACTTAGTCATGAAGACAGGCGATCTAGCAGAAGCGGAAAGCCACTACAAAAAAGCGATTCGTATTAAACCAAGTCTGTTTCAAGCTCATAACAGCCTAGGCTTGTTATTAAGTTACAGAAGTGATTTCGAAATGGCAGAGAAACACTTCAAGAAAGCATTACAAATAAAACCAAACTATATTAGTGCCATGATTAACTTAGGAGAATGTTTAAGACTACAAAAAAAATATCACGAGGCAGAGGACATAACGCAAAAGGCAATCAATTTAGAACCGAATGTTGCAGAGTCTTACCATAACCTTGGCCATATTTTACAAGCACAAGGTAGAAACGAAGAAGCAGAATTATTCTATAAAAAATCCTTGTCAATTTCCCCAAACCTGATAGAATCACATTGCAATATCGCGGCAATTTTTAATGCAAAAGGAAACTATCAGCTTGGTTTTCATCATGCAAAAGAGGCCATAAGTCTAAATCCAGAATATATTGATGCTTATAACAACTTGGGGATTGCATTAAAGGGTTTAAACAACTTAGATGAAGCACAATCTATTTTTGAACATATCTTGGAGAAAAACCCAGGTTCTGATGTCACTCTCAACAATATAGGTAATGTTTATCATCAAAAAGGAGAAATAAAGAAAGCAATCCAATATTTTCAACGTGCAGTTCACTCAAAAATCTACAACACTGAGGCGTATAGTAACTTATTGCTATGCTACAACTTCGTGGACAGAGGGGAAACGCTACATCATGCGATTGAATATGGGGAATGGCTAAAACGTCATACAAAAAATAGTTATTCCAACAAACATCAGAATCACAACCATGAGAAGCTAAAAGTCGGTTTTGTATCGGCAGATTTCCGTGAACACTCGGTAAGTAAATTTTTGGGATTTATGAGTGAAATTAAGCAAAACAATGAATTTGAACTGTTTGCTTATTATAATCATAGCATTGAAGACGATACCACACATCAGTTAAGAAAGTATTTTGATAGCTGGAATAATATCTTTGCGAAATCAGATGAAGAAGCAGCGGAGCTTATTTATCAGCAAGAAATTGATATATTGATCGACTTGTCAGGCCATACAGCAGGCAATCGTTTACCTGTATTTTCTTATAAGCCTGCACCACTACAAATTACTTGGCTTGGCTATTTTGCAACAACAGGTATTGAAGAAATCGACTATATTCTCGTCGATCAAACGGGTGTCCCTGAAGAATACCAATTCCAATTTGCTGAACAAGTGCAATATCTGCCTCATACAAGGTTATGTTTTAACACCCTAAGCGAAGCACCAAAGGTATCCAATTTACCCGCTTTAGAGAAAAATCAGTTTACTTTTGGTTGCTTTCAACATCTTAGCAAAACAAATGATGAAGTCTTTTCTTTGTGGCGGGACATTCTTAATCAAGTCCCTCACAGCAGTTTACGTTGGCAGGCAATGCAGTTTGCTGATGAGACAGTCAAAGAATCCACTTTGCAAAAACTAGAAGCACAGGGTATTTCTCGTACACGGATCCATCTTTTAGCTGCGACTTCTTATCAAGACTATCTACAGGCACATGCAGAAGTGGACGTGCTACTAGACACCTTTCCCTATACGGGAGGCACTACAACATGCGAAGCGCTCTGGATGGGTGTCCCAACTATCACACTTGCAGGAGAGACGTTACTTTCGCGTCAAGGTGCTAGCTTGCTCACTGCGGCAGGATTAGAAAGTTACGTGACCAATACCAAAGAGGAATATGTGGCGCTAGCATGTTCAGTTGCTTCTCGGTTAGAGGCATTGTCTTTATTGAGACAAAACTTGCGAGAACAAGTTACACATTCTGCCTTGTTTAACCAAACACAGTTTGCTAAAGATTTTTCACAAACAATCACAACGCTTTGGCAACAACACTTCTCACATTAAAAGATATAAAACAAAAAAGCTACCTTATTTACCTAAGGTAGCTTTTTTAGTTTCTTGCACTAGGCTTTTTGATTAACAAACATGCCAGCAATTTTATCAATACTCTTAGCAATTTCTAGCATTTCTTCTGAAGGAATCTGTCGAATGATTTCATCATTCGCGGTATTGATAATTTTAACGACAGGGATCTCCAAGTCTTCATCGACCGAAAATTTCAATTCGCTCGCGTACATCTGCACCACTTTTTGTACTTTTTCTGCGGCATCTTGTAAATCTTGTGGATTGGCTTGGAGTGCTTGTTGTTTCTGTGCACTGGAAACAGCTTGCACAGCATCGCTTGAAACTTCTACCGTTGGGGCAGACGATTGCGAGGCAGGCAAAGAAACGGGCCGGTTGTTCGTATCTTGCGGCAACGAATAAGACGGCAAGTTGCTGCTGTTGATGGGGGGAATCGTACTCATGAGCAAGGCTCCTTACGCGAAAAACCCGACGGGGGAGGCTCCCGCGCCGGGTTGTTCGAAAACGGGCCACCGCGCGGGGCGGCGGCTGTTTCTTTTTCAGATTAACGCAAGAGCTGCAGAGCTTGCTGTGGCTGTTGGTTAGCCTGAGCCAGCATTGCAGTACCCGCTTGTTGCAACACGTTGGCACGAGCCAAGGATGCAGATTCGTTAGCGAAGTCAGCATCTTTAATCCGGCTACGAGAAGCGGAGATGTTTTCGCTAGAAGTTTGCAAGCTAGTGATTGCCGAGCTGAAACGGTTTTGGAAAGCACCCAGTTTTGCGCGGAAAGCGTTCACTTCTTTGATTGCGTTGTCAATACGAGCAATCGCGTTGGTTGCATTTTTGCTGTCGTGGCCAGTGACGGTCAGGTCAGTAATACCTAAGGTGTTGTTACCAGCTAAGGAAGCACCGCCTTTAGTGGACAAACCAGTTTTCGATGCACTCCAACCACCAGTCAGGCTGAAAGAAGCCTTTGACAACTCACCCAAAGAACCGTTGGAACGCACTTGGATCTTGTTGTTCTCATCCAGTGTAGCGGTCACGCCAGTTTTTTCGGACTGTTTGTTGATCGCTTCAACAATTTGACCGGCACGTTGTTCACCAGTTGAAGCAGCACCAATTGAACCTAAGCTGACAGATTGTGCTGCGCCGTTGGAATCTGTGTATTTGATTTTCAGGCCGTTAGCAATGGCATCTACACCACCGGTGCCAGCTGCTTTACTGATCGAACCAGTCGCAACTGCAGATACACCACGGACATAGTTACGACCACCTAAAGAACTCAAGTTGGTGTTTGCAACGCTATCGATAGTAATTGCCTGACCTGCATCAGCACCCACTTGGAAAGTTTTTGCAGTGAAGGAACCGTCCAACAGTTTGTTGCCGTTAAACGAAGTCTGTTCAGTCATACGCTGAATTTCGTTTTTCAGCTGAGTAATCTCGTCTTGAATTGTCTGACGGTCACCGAGTTTGTTGGTGGAGTTGGCTGCTTGCACGGCCAATTCACGAACACGTTGCAGGTTGTTACCCACTTCGGTCAACGCACCTTCAGCAGTTTGTGCCAAAGAGATACCGTCGTTTGCGTTGCGCTTAGCCTGATCCAAACCTTTGACTTGGGCAGTCATACGCTCAGAGATCGACATACCAGCAGCATCATCTTTCGCGCTGTTGATACGCAAGCCAGAAGACAGACGCTGAGTTGCAGTTGCCAACAGACCGGTAGAACCAGCCAATTGACGTTGGGAGTTCAGCGAGGCAACGTTAGTATTGATAAACATAGTGATTCTCCTACTGAAGAGAAAAAAGTTAAACGAGGCGCTTACTATCAAACTGCAGGTATCGCGCTCTTGTTAGTGTTTTCGGATCACTCAGAAAAAACTTTAAGAAATTTTCTGCTTTTTACAGCATTTTTTTATTTTCCCAATAAACTCAATAACTTAGGCAAGCTTTTCAACTCTGAATTTGCTAAAGACATCGCAGCAGCAAACAACATTGGAGACTCCTCTACCCATTCACGATGAAATGCTGAGCCTACCAAACAAGCCTGTTGCTCAAAATCATTACCATAGGCACTCGCAGCCGCAGCCAAAAACAACCGTTGCAACAAATAAAATAGCAAGAAGGCCAACAGATTGGTTCGTAAATCATGTTCCACTGACGCTACAGGAAACGCATACGCTAACCAGTGGTTCAACACGATATGCTCTAAAAAATGCGGTGATGCTAATAGCGCCTGATCAAGATCCGCTAAAGCCTCTCGTATCCTAGGAATAGCGGCTAACGCACGTTCTTCTAGTGGACGAGATTGATCCGCCAAATCAAATGCCAACACAACATCATTCAGCACTTTTTCATAGCTACCCACCCCTTGCTGTCGATCGTGACGAAGTTGTAACAGCTTTACCAACAAAAGTGCATGTAGAGACTCATCAAATGTAATTTGCGTAAAGTGCAATGTCTCGTCGTTCTGTTGGATTAAGTTAAAAAGGCTGTCAATCGAGAGCGCGATGTGATCGACTTGATTGGCTTCATACACCTCACTAATCTGTTCCGTCAGGAAGTACAACAACATTAAGCGACGCGAGAGTGGGAGTTCACGAGTTTGCAACAACGTCGCACCCGCTTGCCGCAGTAACAAGTAGCGCTGTTGTTCTACCTCGGGTAGATCCACTGTTACCATGGATTCCTGTCTCATCATGACGGGTGCAATCGATAGTGCCAGTGCATCGGGGGTTTTCCACAATAGACGACCCACTTCTGGACAGGACGGCGATAAGAACTGCTGCGTCCCATCAGGCAGCCATCTGTTAATAGCAGGGTATTCAGCACAACGCGTCGGTAAAGCAGGGTTATCATACAGCCGACACTTTTGCTGACGATCCAGTAACCAACACTGCCCCGTTACAGGATTCATTCGGCTAAACGCCTGCATCTCGCCGAGTTTGTTTTTTGCGACACCAAAAGCAAGTCTCAACCAAGGCTGATAGGCTGTTTGATTTGTTAATTGCGCCATCCCATCCATGTCTTGAACAGAGGGAAAAAACAATACTTTCTGACAGCAGGAATTCACGCAGATGTTTGAACCAACACAGTTAAATTTTTGTAGATACTGGGGAACTAATGTATCAGTTTTCGAAAACGAAACAACAGAATTTGTCATCGAACAGCCTTTTTAAAGAAAATAACTCAGCAGAAATGCTCTCGTATCAACTCTAACTCAGAAAGAACACCACAGATGGCCAAAAACCTCAATATAGAGATGGAAAGAGCTTCAAAAAATCAACAATGGGCGGATGCGGCGGTGCTTGCAGAACAAGTGTGTGTACAGTATCCCAAACACAGTCGAGCTTGGCTGATCCTAGGTGTGAGTCGATTTCATTTATCAAACTTAACACAAGCACAAGCTGCAATCGAAAAAAGTTTGGCGCTCAATAGTACACAACCAGAGGCTTACTTTTGGTTAGCAAGAATACTCAGTAATAAACAAGAACCCCTACAAGCTGACATATTTTTCTCCAAAGCAATCGAACTTGATCAAACAAATCCACAATATCCTATTTTCAAAGCTGTCAACTTATACAACAATCATCTTTTTATCGAGATAAAGAAAGACCTACCTTCTCTCGTTAGAAAATATCGAGAGAATCCAATTTTCCCTATTATTTTGATGGCTGCATTTGAAGAAACAAAGCAAGAGATTGACCTCGATATTGAAACACTCAAGGTCATCACGGGTGCAGCAGAAAACAGCGAAGATGAAAACATCCATTTTCGCTATATAAATATCTTAGCCATTCAGGACAAGAAAGAAAACCTATCTCGCTTTTTAACTAACAACAAAGTGGCGAAGCATTTACTAATTTATGGCAAGGGTAAGATATTTGAATTAGAAGACAATATTGAACAAGCTGAAATTCATTATAAAGAAGCCTTTAAAATTAAGAAAACAGATTTTTTATGCAGAAGATTATCAGAGATTTTATTCGAACAAAACAAATTTGAAGAGTGCACTTCTGTTATTAAAGCTTTTCTTGAAGAAAACCCTAATGACCCACAGGGGTTAATACAACTTGGCATGATTTATTATGCCCTACCAAAAGAACAAGAAAAAGCAATTGTATGTTTTGAAAAAGCGATTGAAGCAAAACCAGATCTTGACATGGCCAAATGGAACATGGCGCACCCCCTGTTCAATTTAGGTAGAGTAAAAGAAGGTTGGGATAAACACCGTTATCGCGAGTCTTTATTTTTACCAAGAAAATTTCATGCCGAGATTTGGAAAGAAAACGAATCACTAAAAAACAAAACCCTTATGGTCTGGAGTGAACAGGGGGTTGGCGATTATTTTATGTTTGCTAATTGTTTCCCAGACTTAGTAAAAAAATCAGGGGCCAAACATATTATCTATGAAACAGACCCTCGTTTACTTGCACTGATGCAACGCAGTTTTTTAGAAATTGATGTCAGACAAAGCCCACGTTTACAAAAAGATGGGGCGCCATACATTACTGATTACACACATCATATTCCTATGGGGACGTTGCCAGTCTTTTACCGAAAACAAGTTAACGCCTTCCCGACTGGTTCTTATTTAAAGACAAATCCAGAATGGGATGAGGAATGGAAAAAACGCTTAGACCATAGCAAGAAAAATATAGGTATTTGCTGGCGAAGTGGTGTACGCAGTACGTTTAGAGATAGATACCTCACAGATATAGAAGTTTGGGGCCCATTGTTCAGTATTCCTAATGTAAACTGGATCAATCTACAATATGGTGATTGCGATAAAGAACTTGAATTTGCCGCTAAACATTTTGGTGTAAAAATTCAATCTTGGTCAGATATTAACCTAAAAGATGACTTTGATGCAGTGGCTTCTCTAATAAAAAGTTTAGATCTGGTCATTACAGCCCCAACCGCAGTTATGCAGTTAGCAGGTGCAGTAACAGGGGGCAAAAACGTTTGGCCATTTATTACACACCCAAATTGGAGTTTATTAGGTCAGAACTATTCCCCTTGGTTCCCAGAAGCACGAGTTTATAGAACAGAAGTTCCAACCCCGATTCACCATACTTTTCCACGCATGAGTGAGGATTTAAGGAAATGGCTACAAGGGGAAAATATGTCTGCTGGCGTTGTGATGTGTGAAGAACAAGATGAATCGTTGTTTACAACGCAGATTTCTGAGAAATATTCTGATGCCCTTAGCTGTGAAGAAAAACTGGCTCGAGGAGATATCACTACCAAACAAGCAATTGAAGCAACCTTCTCACAGTCTTTAATTAAGCGACTCAACACGCTCAGCGAATATAAGCAAGTAGAACCTCTAGAAGAAGAAGTGCTCAAATATGGAGGAACACTAGCGAATTATATACAAAAAAAAATAAACCAGCCAATACTAGAAAAAGAGCTATTAATAAAAGGCACAGGCAAAAAAACCTTACTGATTTTTTTCCAAGGTAACATTAATATGGCCTTACCTCAGTCAGAGGTCACGCCCTATCTTACACCCAAGTTTGCTGGGGTAAGGTTATTTGAAGAAATATTGCAGGATTACCCTGATACTTGTTACTTAGGCGTTCGCGACAGTTGGCAAATGTGGTACCAAGTTGGCCCTCTTGGAACGGCATTGGCTGATCAAGGCCTTTCAGCACAACAAAGATGGCTGTCGCTATTAAATGCCAAGATAGAAAAATCAGGTTGCCAAGAAATCATTTGCCTTGGCACTTCAGCAGGGGCTTCTGCTGCCATTCAATTTGGAGCAAAACTGAACGCAAAAGCAGTGCTTGCGATCTCACCACAAGCCAAACCACTCGATAATGAATGGGAAATTAAAGAAGGAAAAGCTTCTTTTATGGTAACAAAAGATGTGCAATGGAGAAAACAGGTAAAGGAAAAATTCAATATACCGGCACTTGACCTAAAGCCTTATGCTGAAGAGCTTGGCTCTCGGTTACAGCTCTTTGTTCCTAAACTGTACGAGGCTGATCTCATTCATGCAAACTACCTTGCGAATACCAACCCGAATATTCAAGTTCACCGAAGCCCCGGGAAAGATCATGCAGATGTTAGTAAAGCTTTATTTAAGAAAGCACTGATCGAACAAATTATTAAGTAGATCATTTCTCTCGGTTTTGGTAAGCAAAAATCGACTCGGCAAAGTGAAAATCTAACGCCGAGTCGATATCAACAGAATGTTCTGTTGGCATAATAAAAGCAATCGTTTTTGGTGTCAGAAAAGTACGCTGTTGAATGAGACATTCAACTTTTGCCAAATAGATCGCCCCATTCAAGCGATAAAACTTACCTAGTGCCTGTCGTGGTTGGTCTCGGATTGCCTCAGCAAAGGAAACCATACATAGATCTTCTGCTAAAGGCTGTGTCCAAAGCGGCGGATGTTCTGCCGGAGCCACACTTATCACGCTGGGTGCTTCTCTCTCAGTCATCAGGGAAACAGCCTGTTGAATATCTTGTGCGGTGCGTAGAGGAGATGTCGCCTGTAGTACAGCAACCTCATCAAACTTTTTCCCCCTAGCAGAAAAATAATTCAACACATCCAACACCACGTCTATTGTACTGGCTTGATCTGTTGCCAAGTGTTCAGGTCGTAATATCGGAACGGAAACACCTGCTTGCTCGGCAATTTCAGCATACAGTTGGCTATCCGTCGATACGAAAACCTCGCTAAATACACCAGAAGCAAGAGCAGCTTCAATCGTCCAGTGTATAAGCGGCTTTCCAGCCAAAGGTAAAATGTTTTTGTTTGGTAGTCCCTTGGATCCAGACCGCACAGGAATAATAGCAAGGCGTTTGACATTAGATTGAGGCATATTCTTCTTGCGCTTTCTGAAAATCTTCCATTCGACCAATATCAAGCCAATAGCCGGGAATAGTGAATAAATTAACTTGCTGATGGGTCTCAACCTGTTGTTGCAAGAGAGTCGGCATATCTATTATTTGACCCGGCATCACCGTTTTTACCAAATCGGGGTCTAATAAATAAATCCCAGCATTTACCTTAAAACGGTAAGTAGGTTTTTCAACCATATTTCTCATCTGATACCCCTCTGACTCAATAACACCATAGGGGATTTGCTGTTCATACTCACGCACACACATTGTTGCAACACCGCTTTGTTCTTCATGAAAGGCAAGGAGAGAAAGAAAGTTAAGGTCAGTTAATAAATCGCCATTCATCATAAACAAAGGATAGTCGATTTCGTCATGTGGTAATAAACCAAGTGCCCCACCCGTTCCAAGCGGTGTCTGTTCGTGTATGTATTGAATTTCAACATTCCAACGACCACCATCACCAAAATAAGATTGAATTTGCTCTGGCATATAATGTGTTGAAATATAAAAACGATAAAAACCAGCGTTAATAAAACTTTCTAAAATCAATTCTAAAATAGGTTTGCTACCAATCCTGAGCATAGGTTTAGGACAAGTATTTGTTAGAGGTCTCAGACGCGTACCAAACCCACCTGCCATCAAAAAAACAGGATTGTGTTGTCGGGGTTTTTGTAACAGACCATGTAAAGTTTCAAGTCCAACCAATACACCAGAACTGTCTAAGATAGGTAGCTGTAATAGACTGTCCTTTTCCATCAAGGCCAACATTCTGGCCTTGCTCCAATCATGCCGCGCCACTTTGGGGTGGGTTGTCATCACCTCGCACAGAGGCGTAGAAAGAGGCTGTTGTCTTAATAAAGCACGGCGTAAATCGCCATCTGTCAGTGTGCCTAACAAGCGATTTTGTTCATCTACAACCAAAACAATTCGTAGAGCACCGCGATCAAGAATAGGAATCGCATCAGACAGTGAGATATTTGGATGCGCTAAAGCAGATTGCCATTTTTGCATTGATTAGATTCCTGTGATTGGGCAAGTGGTTTAGCCGGTGTACCGTATAGCGTTGTAGCAACGGCAATCGATTTAACAACAGTAGCACCAGCAGCAACAACAGTATGTGGCGGTAAAACTACGCCTTGAATGATGGAACTACCACTGGCGATATAGCTCATTTCACCAACGGAAACGCCACCGCATAAAGTTGCACTGGGTGCGACATGACTATGAGCACCAATTACACAGTCATGGTCGACTATTGCGCCAGTGTTAATAATGCAATTATCGGCAATCACTGTATCTGCTTGAATCACAGCGCCAGCCATCACTTGCACACCCACGCCTAAATTCACATTTGAACCTAACACAGCAGCAGGATGAACAAGCGTTGGAAATGAAAAACCCGCTTGTTGCCAGCGGGTAAATACGTTCTGACGTACGAAAGACCTAGGTAGTAAACCGATGCCCAAGGCCAAGTTTACTTCTGTGGGAGCTAAAGAGAGCTGAGATTCATCTGCGCCCAAGACAGGAATTCCTCGCCACTTTTTAGCACTATCGTTAGCAAAACGAGGATCAAAGACCCCAATAACGGGGTAATCCAAGGCAACTAACACATCTAGCACAACCTTAGCATGGCCACCTGCACCAAACAGCACAAAAGGTTTTTTCATAGCAACTCGACTCACAAGTGCTTATAGAGGATCGCCTGCCATCATATTTTTTGTCGCAGATTCACCCTGTAATACATCCCACCATTCCATCGGTGAACGTCCGCCACCAGCACGGGCAGTTGTAATATTCTCAACACTAAACACCTCGCCCACAGCAATATCGCGTGAAGCAATGATGTTTTGTCTAGCAGCACGTCGAGTATCCCATTCACTTGGCTGAGGGGCTTTAATACCAGAACCTAAAGCTTTGGACAGCGCACGAATTTGCGAAATCAAATGTTTTAATTCACTCGGCTCTAACGACGCTGCATGATCAGGCCCTGGTAAGTGACGGTCTAATGTAAAATGTTTTTCAATCAACACAGCCCCTTTTGCAACAGCAGCAATCGCAATCAAATCCCCTTCGGTGTGATCTGAATAACCGACTTTCATGCCAAAAGCGTCACCTAAAGTATTCATTGCCTTGAGATTCACTTCTTCCATTGGTGTCGGATATTGTGAAGTGCAATGCAATAATGTGATCTTGTCTCTCACTTGTTGTTGAGCTTTTTCACTACTCCAAAATGACCATATTTCAGAAAAGTTTTTTGGTGGCTCAACATAAGACATACCATAGCTAAGCACGGCCAAAGCTTGCTCAATTTCACCTAGAGTTGCCATCCCTGTTGATAAAATCAAAGGTTTACCTGTACGTGCAAAATGCCAGAGTAAAGGCGCATTAACTATTTCACCAGAAGGAATTTTATAAACAGATAAATCTAGGGTTTGCAGAAATTGCAAACTATCTACATCAAAAGCTGTTGATAAGAACTGAATCCCTAGCGACTCAGCATGCTTTTTAAGTGGGGCATGCCACTCTAATGGCAATTCCAGTTTACGCAACATCTCAAGTTGAGATTCTTGATGATCGGTCAGCTTTTTTTGATAAGCGGCTTTTGGCGCACGAGTGGCAGCTAATTTTTCAGCATTAAAAGTTTGAAACTTCACGGCATCAGCACCAGCAGCAGCAGCAACCTCAACTAAAGCGAACGCTTTTTCTTTTTCACCATTATGGTTGACCCCTGCTTCAGCAAGAAAAAATACTTCTTTGTTAGACATGATCTTCTTCCTTATCAATCATTTTAATAATTGTCTGCAGAACCTTATTAGAAACATTTCCTCCACCATAAGGAGAAACGGCTTGTAATCGAGTATTTTTAAAGATCATTGCTTTTTTTATAGCCAAAACAATACTGTCTTGGTCAGGCTGACTATGGAAAGTAGAGTTGGCGTATAAACGCCCCTTCTGTCGACAACCTATGTTGACAGTGGGTATATTAAACAGTGGTACCTCAATGATCCCGCTAGACGAATTACCAATCACAACATCAGAGAATTTAACTGCGCTTAAATATCGCTGAGTCCCTAAAGAAGGTACCGCTACAGCTTTTTTGGGATAACGTGCTACATAATTATCAATCTGGGCAATAATTTCCCTACCTCCATTATCTGCATTCGGATAGCAGAAGATAACTTGATGATTGGGAAACTGATCTAGTGCTTCTAATATATTGAGAAATGTTAATGTAGGTGACTCATCTCCCAAAGTAACAGGATGATAAGTCACTAAAAAGAAAGGCGACTGCAAAGTAAAATTGAGTGTAACAGCCAGTTCAGATAAAGACAGCAATGAGGTATGTTCAACATGATCTAAACCAATTGCACCGACACAAAACACGCTGTGCTCTGGTTTTCCAAAAGATAGAATTTTTTGTCGGTAAGGCTCAGCCGCCGTGAAATGCCAAGTTGCCATGTGTGTAATCGAATGTCGAATTGCATCATCATAAGCCCCTTCTGTTGTTTCCCCTCCATGCAAATGAGCAATAGGTATTTTCATTACCATTGCAACTTGTGCGGCTGCGAGGGCTTCAAATCTATCGCCAAGGATAATCAGCACATCTGGCTGTAAACGATCAAGGGCATCTGCAAAACCAATACAACCTAACCCCATTGCTTTGGCAACCCCAACAGCACTATCTGACGACAGTAAAATTTCAACCTTTGCTGCGACATCAAAACCATCATCTATGATTTGTTGCCATGTTGAGCCAAATTCAGGGGAGAGATGGGAACCCGACACAATCAACTGTAATTCGCAATCCGGTTCATCTTGAATGGCTTTGAGTAACCAAAAAAGCAAACCATATTCAGCTCGTGTTCCAGTAAAAACAGCAATTTTTTTCAACATATTTAAGACGTTTTCACACTACTTGGTAGATTCACCACTCGGTCTGCTAACCATTCAGAACAAGAGAGGTGATCACGAATCGAGTCACGAAACATCGGCAAACGATGCATAAGTTGCCATATCGGTCTTGTCATCACGCCACTATCGTTGGTATCTCGCAAAAGATGGTCTCTCTGCTCTCTGTCTTGGCAAACCACGGCATGGAGCCAGTAGTTTGCACGACAGTTAATCGGTTCTTCCACAAAGCTTAAATCACTACCGGATAGATTTTCCTTATAAAAAAGTGCTTGCTCCCGCTTGATCGCAATAAATGCTTCTAGTTTTTCAAGTTGGGCACATCCCAAAGCAGCGTTTAAATTAGGGAGCCGATAGTTATAACCAACTTCATCATGCACGTACTCGTAGGCATGTGGTTGTTTAGCAGTCGTTGTCAAATGTTTGGCTCTTTGTCCCAACAACTCGTTGGTAAGCACCATACCACCACCACCAGTCGTGATAATTTTATTTCCGTTGAAGCTTAAACATCCAGCCAAGCCAAAAGTACCTGTGTGTTGACCTTTGTATAAACTGCCTAAAGACTCTGCTGCATCTTCAATCAGCACAACATTCCACCTTTCACACACAGTCAACAGTCCTTCTAAGTCAGCAGGATGCCCGAAGGTATGCATTGGCACACAAGCAGAAATTCGCTGCCGTGAATGCTTTTCACGGCATATACCTTGTTCATCGAGGTAAGCATGTTGCTGTAACCAATCGGCTAACGCAGCAGGACATAAACTTAGATAAGAACGGGAAACATCGATGAATATCGGATCTGCACCACAATAGCGAATTGCATTGCAAGTTGCGATAAAAGTTAAAGCTTGGGTCAACACGAGATCATTTGCTTTTACACCTGCTAGTAACAATGCAGTATGTAATGCTGCGGTTCCATTCACAGTAGCAATAGCACGAGGGGATTGCGTGTACTGAGCAACTGCAGTTTCAAACTGATCAACAAACTTTCCTACGCTAGATACAAACGTAGAGTCAATCGTTTCCATCACATATTGACGCTCGTTACCAGCAAAAACAGGGGCATGAAGGGGAATAAAATCTTCAGAATCGTAGTAACTTCGAATTTTTTTTACTAGCCAATTAAAATTCATCTGATACACCCCTACACGTTATAAATATCGGCTTTATATTTCTTTAGCACATCTGGTTGTGTGAACCATTTAACAGTTTCTTCCAGGCCACGCCGGATATCAAACTCTGGGACAAACCCTGTCAGATCAAAAATTTTTTTATTATCACACCAAAGACGGAACACCTCGGAGTCTTTTGGCCTAATCCGATTTTCATCAGTCACAAACTCAACATCACTGGCCATGATTTCTTTAATCAGATGTAAAGTATCCCCTACAGAAATCTCGTAATTTGAGCCAATGTTGATGGTCTGTCCGATGGTATTTTCAGCTTCGGCTAAGGCAATAAAGCCACGGCAAGTATCAAGAACATAATTAAAATCTCTAGTTGGGCTAACATCTCCCAACTTAATTTGTTTTTTACCTGCAGCAATTTGGGTGATGATAGTCGGAATCACAGCTCTCGCAGATTGACGAGGGCCATAAGTGTTAAAAGGTCTAGCCACTGTGACGGGCAACTGAAATGCATTAAAAAAGCTCATCGCCATAGCATCAGCAGCTATCTTTGAAGCACTATAGGGTGATTGTGGTTGCAGTGGATGATGCTCATCAATCGGAACATACTGAGCTGTGCCGTACACCTCACTGGTGGAAGTGTGGATAACACGACTCACATTGTTTTCTAAAGCTGCTTGGCAAATATTGAGCGTCCCTTTGATATTGGTATCCACATAGCTATCAGGAGCAACATACGAGTACGGAATTGCAATCAGGGCAGCCAAGTGAAATACAACATCCACATCCTTGGTGATATGCTTGCAGTAATGAGGGTCTCGCACATCACCGGAAACCACCTCAACTTCCGACAAGCAAGGAATATCCTCTAACCATCCCCAACTGTTAAAGGAGTTGTACTGTGCCAAGGCTTTGACTTGATAACCTTTGTTGACCAACATTTCAACTAGGTGAGAACCGATAAAGCCATCAGCACCTGTGACTAAAATCTTTTTGTTTTCCATATCAACTTTCGATAGTTTGTTACGCTCGCACGGTCTTGCTTGATTATGGGGGAATTTTTCTAAAACATAAAGCATTATCTTTCATAGACTGAAACTTCCTAGTATAAATTTAAACCATTCCTTAGTAAGGAAAATTTTGCCATGCATAAATATATCGAAAAACTAATGTTAGTACCCGAGTATTTACCAAATTTCCAATGCATTGGGCCAATGTGTGAAGACCATTGCTGCAAAGGATGGGGAATTACTGTTGACAAAAAAAGTTATTTTGCATTAAAAGAAATAAAAAACAAAAATATTGCTAATCTGGTCGCTAATGGAATTAGCCGACAAAGAGGAGATCATTCGAAAGATCGTGAATATGCAAAGCTGAAGCTAGTAGAAGATAAGGGAAACTGTATGATGCTAGCCGCAGATAATTTATGCTCTATACACAAGGAGCTAGGCGAGAAATATTTACCTCACACCTGTTCAATTTATCCGAGACACACTAAAAATCTATTCGGGATAAACCAACAGAGTTTAACCTTTTCATGTCCAGAAGCTGCGCGTAAAGGCCTTTCTATCAAAAAACCAATGCAGTTTATTGAAAGTAAAGTCTATGTTAGAGAAGAACTGATAGAAAAGGCTAATACAAGCCATGCTGAAGATATGGAGCTAGCAAATGAAATTCGATTTTTTTGTATCAATTTACTTCAGTTTAGAGAAATTTCACTTTGGAAACGTTTAGCTATCTTAGGTTATTTCTGTGAACAAGCAGATATACTTCGCTCACAACACAAAGGATTAGAGGTAGCTAATCTGATTTCATCAATTACCAACTCCTTATCTGGTAATGACTGGGAAGAACTTTTTAGTGTAGTCAGCCCTGACTTTGAAAAACAAATCATCACCTCTTTTTACTTAATGGTTTTACAAATTGAATCAAATGCTGAATATTATCAGAAGATAGTTGGACTGGTTTTGGATGGATTAAATACCGAACCAGAGAAAATAGTCGCAAGATATCAAGCTGCACTAGAGTTAGGAGCGAGCAAGTTTATCGAACAACATGATTATGTTCTTGAAAATTTCTTAGTTAATGATGTGTTTACTAGTGGTTTTCCATTGTTAACGGGGAAAGTTTGGTTCGAGGCTTGGTTGTGGCTCGTAGGTCTCTATAAAATCCTGATTTATTCTTGGGTAGGTTTATTTGCTAATTTTGGTGAGAAAATGAATGAAGAGACAGCAATTACGGCTACACAAGCCTTAATTAAATCATTCACTCATACGCAGGAAGATTTTAAAAGACACGTGATAAGCTATCTGAAAGAAGAGGGTATGCCTGATTTTGCATCAAGTCTTTCTTCATTGAAACCAGAATAAGTATCACTAAGCACAAGGGTAAATTTTAGATCCGCAGGGTGGGCACAAGAACGGTGCCCACCCATTTTTTTGACACGACTGGCGAGTTAATTCGCTGCGGCTTTTAAACTCTCATCCCGTAATGCACGGCGCAGGATTTTACCGACATTGGTTTTCGGTAATTCAGCGCGAAACTCGATATGTTTCGGCACCTTATACCCCGTGAGATTCGCCTTGCAATGTTGCAACACATCAGCCTCGGTCAGCGCAGGGTCTTTCTTCACCACAAACACCTTCACCACTTCGCCCGACTTCTCATCCGGCAAACCAATACACGCCACCTCCAACACCCCCGGATGCGTCGCCACCACATCCTCAATCTCGTTCGGGTACACATTAAACCCCGACACCAAAATCATATCCTTCTTGCGATCAACCAACTTCACGAACCCATCTGCGGTCATCATCGCCATATCACCCGTCGCCAAGAAACCACGACTATCAATCACCTTCGCCGTTTCCTCTGGACGGTTCCAATACCCCTTCATCACCTGCGGGCCTCGAATCCACAACTCACCCGCCTCACCCTCTGCCACCGGCTGCCCTTCGGCATTGCGAATTTCAATCTCAGTCGAAGGCACCGGCACCCCAATCGTCCCGTTATATTCCTTTAAATCGAGCGGATTGATACACGCGGCAGGACTGGTTTCTGTTAAACCATACGCCTCAATCAATGGCACACCGGTGACCTGTTTCCACTTATCCGCCACCGCCTTTTGCACTGCCATCCCCCCACCTAACGCCAAACGCCAAGTTGAAAAATCGACAGTCTTAAAATCAGGGTGATTTAACAAGGCATTAAATAAGGTATTCACCCCCGTCATCGCGGTCACTGGGTATTTCTTAATCTCTTTGATAAAGGCTGGAATATCGCGTGGATTGGTAATCATGATATTCAAGGCGCCGATCTCGGTGAAGATCATCAAATTCGCCGTCAACGAGAAAATGTGATACAGCGGCAAGGCTGTGACAATCACCTCTTGCCCTTCACGCACCACCGGCTTCACCCATTCGCCGGCCTGTAACATATTGGCGACAATATTACCGTGGGTCAGCATTGCCCCTTTCGATACCCCTGTCGTACCGCCGGTGTATTGCAAAAACGCAATATCATCATGGGTTAATGACACTTTTTGATAAGGTTGTTTATCGCCTTTTTTCAAGGCATCAGGAAGACGGATAACATTGGCCAATTGCCAATTCGGTACCATCTTCTTCACATGCTTGACGACAAAATTCACAATCAACGATTTAGGGAACCCTAACAAATCACCAATCGAGGTCACGATAATGTTTTTGACTGGCGTACGCTTCACCACTTGCTGCAGGGTGTTAGCGAAGTTCTCTAAAATAAGAATGGTCTCCACTCCGGCATCTTTTAACTGATGCTCTAACTCGCGTGGAGTGTAAAGCGGATTGACGTTCACCACTGTCATCCCTGCCCGCAAAATCCCAAACACTGCCACCGGATATTGCAATAGGTTTGGCATCATAATCGCCACCCGCGAGCCTCGGCCCAGTTTGAGCTCGTGCTGTAAGAAAGACGCAAACTGCATCGATAAGCGGTCGATTTCAGCATAGGTCAACACCTTATCCATATTCGCCACCGCTGGACGATGGCTGAATTTCTTGACCGCATGTTCAAACACTTCACTTACCGATTGAAAACTATCGAGGTTGATCTCCGCTGCCACCCCTTGCTGATAGTTTTTAAGCCAGCGCTTTTCCATAAGTTTCTCCCGTCGTGTGTTATCTGCTCTCATGTAGAAAATTCTCAACGTCCCAAACAGCAGCCTCGGAGGTGCTTGTCTTAGCATAAGCACAAAACGACCAGATTGCCGCCATTCGAACATTTGTTTGAATTGTTGCGTAATGTAACGGAATCGTTTTTTTCGCGCAAAGTGTTTCCATGTTGCAAGACAACACAATTTTGTGTGGCATATCGTGGTGAGTGTTTCTTTTTATTTAGAAAGTTGCTAAAATCGGAGCGTTTTATAGATGGGCGTTAGCGCCCATTTTTTATTTGCCGGATCAAAGCATGGACGTTCGCACACTGCTGGAAAATACTCTACCCGGATTGGGGTATGAGTTTGTTGCACTGGAATTGATAAACGGTGGCGGCTTGCGCCTGTTTATCGACACACCAGAAGGCATCACGTTGGATGACTGCGTGTTGGTGAGCAATCACCTCACACGCCTATTTGCTGTAGAAAATGTGGACTACGACCGCCTCGAGGTGTCATCTCCTGGTCTCGACCGTCCATTAACCAAAGAAGCCGACTATGTCCGCTTTGCAGGTTCTTTAGCAAAAATCAAAACACGCATGCCACTAGAGGGACGTAAGCAGTTTCGCGGACGTTTAGCTGGCCTCGAAGAAGGCCGGGTCAGGATTGACGTGGACGGCACAATAGTGGAAATCCCATTTTCCAGTATTGACAAGGCGCGGCTTGAGCCGGAGTTCTGATACACCGCTCCCCGCCGGCTGGAGCTAATGCCGGCCACAGACCGGAATACAGAATTCGGAGGAATGCATGAGTCGCGAGATTTTGTTGTTAGTAGATGCCTTGGCGCGTGAAAAAAACGTTAGCCGAGAAATTGTATTTGGCGCTTTAGAATTGGCCTTGGCCTCGGCCACCAAAAAGAAGTACAGCCAAGATCATAAAGACCACGGCGATGATATCGACGTGCGTGTGCACATTGACCGCAGCACGGGTCAATATGTGACGTTCCGTCGTTGGGTCGTCGTGGAGGACAATGACCACGAGTTCCCAAGCCGCGAAATTGCCATCACTGATGCTGCCGATCATGGTGTAGAAGCCATCGTTGGGGCAGTGAAAGAAGAACCGATGGAAGCGGTGGAATTTGGCCGTATTGGTGCACAAACCGCCAAACAAGTCATCTTACAACGGATTCGTGACGCAGAACGTGAGCAAATCCTCAACGATTTCCTCGAACGCCGTGAATACTTAGTGAATGGCACCATCAAGCGCATTGAGCGCGGTAACGCGATTGTCGAATGCGGCAAGCTCGAAGCGTTACTGCCTCGTGATCAGATGATCCCGAAAGAAAACTTACGCAATGGCGACCGTGTCCGTGCGTTCTTATTGCGTGTTGACCGTACCGGCCGTGGCCCACAACTGATTTTATCGCGCACCACGCCGTTGTTGGTTGGCAAATTGTTTGCTTTAGAAGTCCCCGAAATCGAAGAAGGCTTGCTGGAAATTAAAGGGTGTGCCCGTGATCCCGGCAGCCGAGCCAAAGTCGCGGTGAAAGCCAACGACCCACGCATCGATCCACAAGGGACTTGTATTGGTATGCGTGGTTCGCGCGTCCAAGCCGTTACCAGCGAATTAGCCGGTGAACGTCTCGATATCGTGCTGTGGTCGAATGACCCAGCGCAATATGTGATCAATGCCCTGTCGCCTGCTGAAGTCGTTCGCATCATGATCGACGAAGATAACCACGCGATGGATGTCGTGGTTGAAGAAGATCAACTGGCATTGGCAATTGGCCGTGGCGGTCAAAATGTCCGCTTGGCGGGTGAGCTGACCGGCTGGGTATTAAACATCATGACTGTGGCAGAAGCGGCCGAGAAAAACGAAGCCGAAGATGCTGAACTGCGTAAGCTGTTTATCGAAGGTCTTGATGTTGATGAAACCACTGCTAGCGTTTTAGTGCGCGAAGGTTTCACCACATTAGAAGAAGTGGCGTATGTGCCGCTGGCTGAAATGTTAGAAATCGCTGATTTCACTGAAGAAACAGTCAACGATTTACGCAACCGCGCCCGCAATGCCCTACTGAATCAAGCTATCGCTTCTGAAGAGAAAGTGGAAACAGTCTCGGAAGAACTGAAAAACTTGGAAGGCATTGATGCCGATACGCTGCGTAAGTTAGCGGAAAACGGCATTGTCAGTCGCGATGATTTAGCTGATTTGGCCATCGATGATCTGGTTGATATGACCGGTATGGATGCCGAAGCCGCAAGTGTTCTGATTTTAAAGGCGCGTGAACACTGGTTTGATCAGTAAACTTTGTTGTTACCCAACAAAGTCGATTCATCTGGGGGCAAACCAACATCACTGATTTGCCTCCACAGCGCGCTGAAATCCTCCTCTGTATTCAGGGGGATAGATAGCGTACGTGATACAACCGTCGTATACTGTTGTCGCCAGTGATAGCCACGCTAGCCTACGGCAGGACATGCCGGAAGTGACGCCTGTGGAGAAACGAGCAAGCGGTTGCGCACTCGGCCCAGGAACCCACCGATGCGACTTGAGCGCAGCTTCTCGCGGCACCCGAGCGCAGTAGGAATCCCCCAATCGAAAACGGGGGAGGATGTCAAAAGACAGGATTAAGGAACACATGCTCGAAAACAACGTCAAACAATTTGCTAGCGAACTCAAACTGCAACCGGAACATCTGTTGGACCAGCTGCGTGCAGCAGGGGTAAACAAACAGACGATCAGCGATACGCTGACCCAACAAGACCGCGAAAAACTGTTGTCTTATTTAAAAAGCCGCCACGGTTCGACCGATAGCGGCTCTGTTACTTTGCAGCGCAAGGAAACTTCCGAGATTCGTCGTGCCGATAGCACTGGTAAATCTCGCACGATTCAAGTCGAAGTTCGTAAAAAACGGACGATTGCGCGTCCCGAAGAAGCCAGCCATACCCCAGCCGTAGAAGCCCCTACCCCGGCGCCTGCTGTGGTAGAAACACCGGCACCGACACCTGCCCCTGTTGCGGCCCCCAGCCCAACACCAGCGGTCGAAGAAGTGAAAGCAGACATCAAACCGGCTGCCGCACCAGTGGCTGTCAAAGCCGAGCCAGCACCAGCTAAAGCAGCAGACAACAAGCCAGCGAAAACCGAAGAACGCGCTAAACCACACCATAACGGTGGTCAGCCACGTAAAGATGGCCAACGCCAACAAGAACGTGGCGGTCAATCGCGTGATCGTCGTGGCCAAGATAAACGTCAACACAAACCTGCTGTACCCGCCATCAAACCAGCTGTCTTAGCCGCACAGCAAATGAATGAGCCCGTGGTACCGGTTTCTGCTGCCTCGATTTTGACACCAGAAGAAATCGCTGCGCGGGAAGCAGAAGAACGCCGCCAAGCAAAATTGCGTGCGGCACAAGAAGCCCTGATTCGCGAACGCCAACAGCGTGATGCACGCCGCTTAGCAGCAAAAACTGCCAGCGAAGCACCCGCTAAAGCCCCCGAACCAGCGCCTGCACCTGTGGCTGCGCCAGCGCCGACACCAGCGCCTGCTGCTGCCCCAGCACCCACCGCCCGCCCAGCCAACCAACAACGCAACGAGCGTAGTGGTGGTGGCGAGCGTAATTCCCGTCCCGCAGCACGTCCAGCACCTGCTGCCGCGACACCTGCAGCACCAGCAGCTGAAAAAACAGATAAGCCAGCAGACAAAAAAGCCTCACCGAAAAAAGGCCAACCGAATGGTCGTCATGACCATGAAGATGCGAACAAGCGTCGTGGCCTGAAAACCCGTGGTGGCGATGCTGGCAATACCAATGCGTGGAAAGCTAAACGCGGCGGTAAGAACAGCAAAAACAATCAATCCCAAGCGGCACACGCTTTCCAAGCACCGACTGAGCCCGTGGTGCATGAAGTCCTCGTGCCAGAAACCATCAGCGTGGCGGACTTAGCCCATAAGATGTCGGTGAAAGCTGCCGAAGTCATCAAAGTGCTGATGAAAATGGGCATGATGGTCACCATCAACCAAGTGTTAGACCAAGAAACCGCGATGATCGTCGTGGAAGAAATGGGTCACGTCGCGAAGCCAGCAAAATTAGACGATCCAGAGTCGTATTTGGATGATGTCGATGGCGGTCATCATGAACTGGTGTTGGAAGCCCGCGCACCGGTGGTGACAGTGATGGGTCACGTTGACCACGGTAAGACTTCGTTGCTTGACTACATCCGCCGCACTAAAGTGGCATCGGGTGAAGCCGGTGGGATTACCCAACATATCGGTGCTTACCACGTTGAAACCCAACGCGGCATGATTACCTTCCTCGACACCCCAGGTCACGAAGCGTTTACCGCGATGCGTGCCCGTGGTGCGAAAGCCACGGATATTGTGGTGTTGGTGGTTGCCGCTGACGATGGCGTGATGCCACAAACAATCGAAGCGATTCACCATGCCCAAGCCGCAGGGGTACCGATCGTTGTCGCGGTGAACAAAATTGATAAGCAAGGCGCCAACCCAGAGAAAATCCGTCAAGAATTGTCTGGTCATGGCGTAGTCCCAGAAGAATGGGGTGGCGAGACTCAGTTCATCGACGTATCGGCCAAACAAGGGATTAACATTGATGGCTTACTCGAAGCCATTCTGTTGCAAGCCGAAGTGTTAGAACTGACGGCAGCCAAAGACGCACCGGCTAAAGGCTTGGTCGTTGAAGCACGGTTGGATAAAGGTCGTGGTGCAGTGTCCACCATCTTGGTGCAATCCGGTACCTTGCGTAAAGGCGATGTGCTGTTGGCAGGTTCGGTATTTGGTCGCGTTCGCGCCATGTTGGACGAAAACGGCAAACCAGTGAACGAAGCAGGGCCATCTATCCCAGTGGAAATTCTCGGTCTGTCCGATGTGCCAAGTGCAGGTGAAGATGCGATTGTGCTGACAGATGAACGTAAAGCACGTGAAATTGCCTTGTTCCGTCAAGGTAAATTCCGTGATGTCCGTCTGGCACGTCAACAAGCGGCCAAGCTGGAAAATATGTTTGCTCAGATGGCAGAAGGCGAAGTTCGTACCCTGTCGCTGATTATCAAAGCCGACGTACAAGGTTCTTACGAAGCGTTGGCAAGCAGCCTGCAAAAACTGTCCACCGAAGAAGTGCGCGTCAATATCTTGCACTCCGGTGTGGGTGGTATCACTGAATCTGACGTCAACTTGGCGTTGGCATCACAAGCGGTGATTATTGGCTTTAACACCCGTGCCGATGCACAAGCACGCAAAGTGGCAGAAAATAACGAAGTCGATATTCGCTACTACAACATCATTTACGATGCAATTGATGAAGTGAAGTCGGCCTTGTCTGGTATGTTGGCACCAGAAAAACGTGAGCAAATTTTGGGTACTGCTGAAATCCGTCAGGTGATCTCGGTCTCGAAAGTGGGCAATATCGCGGGTTGTATGGTGACCGATGGCATGATCAAGCGCAGTGCACGCGTGCGTGTGATTCGTCAAAACGTGGTGATTCACGATGGCGAACTCGACAGTCTGAAACGCTTCAAAGACGATGTAAAAGAAGTGAAACAAGGCTACGAATGCGGCATGATGCTGAAAAACTTCAATGAAATTACCGAAGGCGACCAATTGGAAGCCTACGAAGTCATCGAAGTGGCTCGTACCCTGTCATAATTGACGACAGCAAACAACGGCGGGCGTGCAACGTCCGCCGTTTTTCTTTGTCTGATCCCTTTTGTTGCATCTAAGGAGCGTCCTACTATGGCTCGCAAACATTTTTCCCGTTCCGACCGCGTTGCCGCCCAGCTACAGCGTGAGCTTGCTGAATTGATTCGTACCGAAGTGAAAGATCCGCGTATGGGTCTGGTCACCATCACTGCCGTGGAAGTGACCCGCGATTATTCACACGCTAAGGTGTTTTACACGGTGATGAATGCCGATAATCTGGATGACACCCAAGACACCCTACAACGCGCAGCGGGCTTATTACGTAGCGGTGTGGCGCGTGCCATCAAAATGTTCTCGGTGCCCCAACTGCATTTTGTCTATGACACTTCCGTTGAACGCGGGATGCACTTGCATTCGTTGATTGAAAAAGTGGCACAGGATGATGCATTGCTGCCTAAGAACGATGATGATGACAAGGCTGTTTCATGACCGACGCCGCCTCTGTTGATAAACCCGGCAAGCGGCCAGTTCATGGTGTGTTATTGCTCGATAAGCCGCTGTTGTTGTCGAGCAATAGCGCGTTGCAAAAAGCGCGCTGGCACTTTCACGCGCAAAAAGCGGGGCATACAGGTGTCCTCGATCCGATGGCGACGGGGCTATTGCCAGTCTGTTTTGGTGAAGCAACCAAGTTTTCTGCGTTTTTATTAGATGCCGACAAAGGCTATACCGCGACACTGCGATTAGGCCAAACGACGACCACCTTTGATACTGAAGGTGAAATTATCAATGAACGTCCGGTTGAAGTCAGTAGGGCACAGTTAGAAGCGGTACTGGCGCAGTTTATCGGCCCCATTCAACAACTCCCCCCGATGTACTCGGCGTTAAAATTTCAGGGCAAAGCCTTGTACGAGTATGCGCGGCAGGGTATTGAGATTGAACGAAAAACCCGCGATGTGGTGATTCATCACATCACACTGTTGGCGTTTACCGATGATACGGTGGTGTTAGACGTTCAATGCAGTAAAGGCACTTATATTCGCAGTCTCGCCCATGATATTGGGCAGGCACTTGGCTGTGGCGCTCACTTAACCGCCTTACGCCGTACTCGCACTGCAGGGTTTGCGCTTGACCATGCTCTGACCTTAGAACAGTTGGCCGAGATTCCTTTCCCAGAACGGCAGGCAGTTTTATTGCCGGTTGATGTGTTAGTACAACATTTTCCAGCACTAACGGCGACAGATGATGAAAAACATCGTTTAACACATGGTCAGCCTGTGCACAGTCCACAAAATAGTGCGATAATGCAAGACTTTCGTTTGTACGACACAAGCGGAATGTTTTTCGGTTTGGGACAGATTCGCGCCGATGGCCAGCTGTGGCCAAACCGATTGCTGGTCAATAGCAGCACGGTAGGAGCATAGAGGGGTGATTGATTGCTCGCTATGCTTGTCTGAGCGCAAGCTCACTGATTATCTGGAGTGATAAAATGGCCATTTCCACGGCAAAAAAAGCAGAAATTGTTAAAGATTTCCAACGTGCAGCAGGTGATACCGGTTCTTCCGAAGTGCAAGTTGCACTGCTGACCGCTCGCATCAACGATTTGACACCTCACTTTAAAGCCAACAGCAAAGACCACCACAGCCGTCGTGGTTTGTTGAAAATGGTGAGCCGTCGCCGTAAATTGCTGGACTATCTGAAGCGTACAGATGCTGATGCTTACCGTAGCCTGATCACCCGCTTGGGTCTGCGTAAGTAATCGCTTGACCACTGGTTTGCTGATTTTGCGAACCTGTTTCGGTCTCTGCTGTCAATAACGGCGGCTTCCGTAAGGAAGCTGCCGTTGTTTTATGGTATTTTCTCAATGTGTACGACGGGATGAGCCTCTACCCTTGGGGTTGTATCCGACCCTAACGGTAGGGGTTCCCGTTGTCTTCCCAAGCAGTTACAACACCAATTTAGGAATCCTCTGTGTTTAATAAAATCACAAAATCTTTCCAGTATGGCCGTCACACGGTTACCTTTGAAACCGGTGAAATCGCACGCCAAGCCGGTGGTTCGGTCTTAGTGTCGATGGATGACACCGTTGTCTTAGTGGCAGTGACCGTTGCACCAGAAGTGAAACCAGGGCAAGACTTTTTCCCACTGACAGTGGACTACCTCGAACGCAGCTATGCCGCTGGCAAAATCCCCGGTGGCTTCTTCAAACGTGAAGGTAAGCAATCGGAAAAAGAAATTCTGACTAGCCGCCTGATCGACCGTCCAATTCGTCCTCTATTCCCCGAAGGTTTCTTTAACGACGTGCAAATTGTTGCCACCGTGATGTCGTTAAACCCAGAAGTGGATTCAGATATTCCAGCGATGTTGGGCGCCTCCGCGGCCCTGATGTTGGCAGGCGTACCATTTATGGGCCCAGTGGGTGCGGCACGGGTCGGTTATCTGAATGGCGAATATGTATTAAACCCAACCAAAGCTGAACTGAGCCAAAGCCAAATGGATTTGGTGGTAGCAGGGACAGAAGCCGCCGTGTTGATGGTGGAATCGGAAGCCCAAGAATTGCCAGAAGAGGTGATGTTGGGTGCAGTGGTATTTGGCCATGAGCAAATGCAAGCGGCCATTCGCGCCATCAATGAATTGGCCGACGAAGTCAATCCCGTGTTAGTCCCTTGGACTGCCCCTGCCAAAAACGAAGCTTTGATTCAACAAATTCGTGATTTAGCGGCGGCTGATATTGCGAATGCCTTCCGTATTCGGCAAAAACAAGCCCGCAGCCAAGCCTTAAACGAAGCATGGAGCAAAGTCAAAGCGGCGTTGATTAGCGAAGACACCGACACCTTGTTAGCCAACGAAATCAAAGGTATTTTCAAGAGCCTCGAAGGAGAAGTGGTACGAGGTCAAATTTTGGCTGGCGAACCACGGATTGATGGCCGCGATACGCGCACCGTACGTCCAATCAGCATCCGCACTAATGTCTTGCCACGCGCACACGGTTCGGTGTTGTTCACCCGTGGTGAAACACAGGCTTTGGTGGTTACCACATTGGGTACCAAAACCGATGAGCAAAAAATTGATGCCTTGTCGGGAGAGTATTCCGACCGCTTTATGCTGCATTACAACTTCCCGCCCTACTCCACCGGTGAAACAGGTCGCATGGGCCCGCCAAAACGCCGTGAAATTGGGCATGGCCGCCTAGCAAAACGCGCCTTGGTCGCTGTATTACCCAATGAAAACGAATTTGCCTACTCGATGCGTGTGGTGTCGGAAATCACCGAATCGAATGGTTCTTCGTCGATGGCGTCGGTGTGTGGTGGCTGCTTGGCATTGATGAGCGCCGGCGTACCGCTGAAAGCGCATGTCGCAGGTATTGCGATGGGTTTGATTTTGGAAGAAAACCGCTTTGCCGTTCTGACCGATATTTTGGGTGATGAAGATCACCTCGGCGATATGGATTTCAAAGTGGCTGGCACTGCCTCGGGTATCACTGCATTGCAGATGGATATCAAAATTCAGGGCATCACCAAAGACATCATGCAAGCGGCGTTAGCACAAGCCAAAGATGGCCGTATGCACATCTTGGGTATCATGCAAAACGCAATGGAAGCACCACAGGAAATCTCCGACCACGCACCACGTTTATACGTGATGAAGATCAATCCTGATCGTATCCGTGAAGTGATTGGTAAAGGCGGCGAAACGATCCGCACCATCACCAAAGAAACCGGTACCGAAATCAGCATCGCTGAAGATGGCACCATCACCATCGCTTCCGTCAGTGCCGATGGCGCTGAGGCAGCGAAAAAATGGATTGGCCAACTGACCGCTGAAGTGGAAATTGGCAAAATCTACGAAGGTACTGTGGTTAAAATTTTGGATAAGAATGTCGGCGCGATTGTGTCGATTATTCCAGGCCGTGATGGTTTGGTTCACATCAGCCAAATCGCCAACGAACGTATTGCTAACGTCGGTGATTATCTGAAAGAAGGCCAAGTGGTACGCGTGAAAGTGTTGGAACAAGATGATCGCGGTCGTATCCGCCTGTCGATCAAAGAAGCGGCACGCGAAGAAGCTGCAGCAGCGCAAGCTGCGGTGACCACCACAGCGGATGTCAGCGAAGCCCATAACGGTTAATTGATGTCACACTGTTAACAGCAAAAACGCCCACAACATCAGTGGGCGTTTTTTTATTTAGTTTTGCAAAGCGTCGCGATTAGTCGCGCAATAAATCATTGATGCTGGTCTTAGCACGTGTTTGTGCATCGACCTTTTTCACAATCACGGCACAATACAGACTGTGTGAACCATCTTTTGCCGGCAAGCTCCCCGACACCACCACCGAGCCAGCAGGAATACGGCCATAGCTGATCTCACCCGTTTCACGATCGAGAATTTTGGTACTTTGACCGATGTAAACACCCATCGAAATCACAGAACCTTCTTCCACAATCACACCCTCGACAATTTCCGAGCGAGCACCGATAAAGCAGTTATCTTCAATAATGGTTGGATTGGCTTGCAATGGCTCTAACACCCCACCAATACCAACACCGCCGGATAAATGCACATTCTTACCAATTTGTGCACAAGAACCCACCGTCGCCCATGTGTCCACCATGGTGTTTTCACCCACATAAGCGCCGATATTGACGTACGAAGGCATTAAGACCACGCCTGGGGCAATAAAGGAACCGTGACGTGCAACCGCAGGCGGCACCACGCGGAAGCCCCCTTCGCGGAAATCCTCTTTTGAATAATCTTCAAATTTAGTTGGCACTTTATCGTAGTAACGTGTCGTGCCAGATTTCATCCGCTCGTTGTTGTGGGTACGGAAATACAATAACACGGCTTTTTTCACCCACTGGTGTACTTTCCATTCACCGTTGATTTTTTCCGCTACCCGCAATTTGCCATGATCCAATTCATTGATGACTTGCGAAATGGCAGAGATTTGGTCATCAGAAGCAGTTTGTGGCGTCAATTCGTTACGATGTTCCCACATATGCTCAATCACCGTTTCTAATGGGTGATGGTGGCCGGGCGTGATATGAATGGCGACACTCATGGTCGTATCCTTTCTTAACAAATCAGAAAAAACGGTTGCACACCACCGTGCAACCGCAGAGGTTTATCACAAAGCTGTTTGCACAAAACGGCGGATACGCTCAGCAGCTTCGACACATTCAGCCAAGGGGGCAACCAAGGCAATACGGATAAAACCTTGACCTGGATTAGCACCCGCCGCATTGCTGCGCGCTAAGAAACTACCGGGGAGAACCGTGACATGCTCTTGTGCAAACAAATCGCGGGCAAATGCCACATCATCCCCTGAAGGCACTCGCGCCCATAAGTAAAAACCCGCTTCGGGGAAAGCGGTTTCTAATACTTCCGCCACAATCGGTGTAACAGCTTGGAATTTTTCACGATAGGCCGCACGATTGTTTTCAACATGTTGCTCGTCTTGCCATGCCGCTACGCTGGCCTTTTGTACCGTTGGGCTCATAGCAGCACCATGATAAGTACGATAGAGCAAAAAGGCTTTCAAATAAGCGGCATCGCCGGCAACAAAACCCGAGCGTAAGCCCGGTGCATTCGAGCGTTTTGATAAGCTAGTAAAACAGACTAAACGGCGGAAATCCGTCCGCCCCAGTTGTACCGCCGCTTGCAAGCCCCCTAAAGGCGGTTCTTGCTGCCAAATTTCGGAGTAACACTCATCCGAGGCAATCACAAAACCATAGCGATCTGATAAGGAAAATAATGCTTCCCAATCGGCCAGTGTCATCACAGCACCAGTCGGATTACCGGGGGAACAGACAAAAACCAGTTGCGTCCGCTGCCATATTGCCTCAGAAACCTCCGACCAATCGGGTTGAAAACGCCGTTCTGGTTCGCAGTTTAAGTAAACAGGTTCCCCACCAGCTAACAGCGTTGCGCCTTCATAAATTTGATAAAAAGGATTCGGCAATAAAGCCACCGGTTTTTCACCTGAGGCCAACGGCTTGAACGCAATTTGCGTAAAAGAAAATAAAGCCTCGCGACTGCCGCATACCGGTAATATTTCTGTGGCAGGATTAGGGCGTGGAATAGCATAACGCGCTGCTAACCAATCAGCACATGTTGCCCGTAATTCATCACTGCCTTGGGTTGCAGGATATTGCGCCAAACCCGCTAGCCCATCAACCAACGCTTGCCGAATGCAATCGGGAGTAGGGTGTTTAGGTTCACCAATCGATAAGTTAATTGGTGTCTGCTCTGGATTGGGTGTGATACCAGCGAAAAGTTCGCGTAATTTTTGAAACGGATAAGGTTGCAATAAATCAAGCGCAGGATTCATGTCTGATGCAGCCCACTCATTAAAGTAAAGGGACGCATCTTACCCCAAATTGTGCTGTGCTTTGAGCCCAAAGCGCAGACAAAACACAAGAAAAATGGTGGACGAACATCGCCCACCGCTGCAATCTACTTCATCACCGCAACAATCAACGCCGCAAGCTAAGCGTTAGCCGCTGAATTGTCACGTCAATACAGATTATCCATGTCTCTTATTGCGGCACCAACAAGAAAAACTCCAGTCTTTTTTGTTTTTTATACCAAAATACATTATATTTACAGATATAAAGATTGTCTCTAACAATCGATGTTGCACAGCAACTTTAGAAACCTCATCGCCACCAGCCAAAGGAGTGTATTGTGCTAAAAACTGCTCACGACTTAGTTGAAATTGCTAAACAGCAAATCTGTGAAGTCGCACCACTCGAAGTGCAACCGTTATTACACAGCTCAACGCGAATCATTGATGTTCGAGAACCAGACGAATATGCAGCAGGACACCTGCCTGGTGCAATCAATATTCCGCGAGGGATGTTGGAATTTAAAGTGAGTGGTGAAGCCGATTGGCAAAATCCAGAACAAGCCGTGTTGTTGTATTGTAAAACCAGTGGCCGTGCAGCACTTGCTACCTGCTCACTGCAAAGCTTAGGGTTTACACAAGTGCGCTCAATGGCAGGAGGATTCGATGCTTGGCAAGCAGCAGGCCTACCCATCGAAAAACCTGTACTACCGAAATTTGATTAACCATTTATTTCAGCAACGTTAGGAAAAACCATGTCGTTACCTCAATCTTATCCAGAATTATGTCGTGATGTTTCTGGTGTGTTGCGTACATTTACTAAAAATCAACCAGAAGCCATCGGTGCCTTTTATCAAATGGCAAAGGCGGCCGGAGCTGATGGTGTTTTAGATAAAAAGACCAAAGAGTTTGTTGCATTAGGGATTGCCATTGCAGCACGTTGTGATGACTGTATTGGCTTTCACGTCAAAGCACTGGTTGATTTGGGTGCAACACGACAAGAAATTGAAGAAGTATTAGCAACAGCTGTTTATATGGGCGGTGGCCCATCGTTGATGTATGCATCTCATGCGCTGAAGGCGTTTGAGCAGTTTACAGCAGCATAAGAAAAGCCCCGATTTTCGGGGCTTGATTATTTATTATTTTGTGTGGAGTTAAAAACAAAACCCCCTGCTACTTGGTAGCAGGGGGTTTGATGTTGGGAGC
>NZ_JBSQVP010000022.1:0-35640 GCF_055136605.1 Aquaspirillum sp.
CATCACGCTCAGGCCTTGGTCAACCACCATCCTCGCCACTTCTAGCTTGAAGCTCGCATCATATTGACTACGTTTTGAATTCATTTCTTCCCCCTCGTTAAGATCTATCATGCCCTATCGAGGTGTCTACGGGTATTAGACCATTACATAGACCATTACACAGTGTTGCATAGAGCAATGGTGAAAACGCCGTTTGATTTCGAGCAAAGGCGTCACGCATTAGTGCTATACGCTTTAGGCGCGCTTCCACTGCCGCTCACCTTCCTAGATATCGATCACTTGGCTATCACCCCAAGCACTCTGGCTGGATTTATCCTTTTCAAGATCATTCAGAATCATGGGCGTGAAATTTTTGCTGCTGATGGGCGCCCGAAGATACTACTAAACACTATATGTCAGCATCTTTGCTGCCTATTTGGTAACGAGGCCTTAGCTGTCAGCTCAAGCTATAGCCCTTATGTGAACTATTCATCCCATGTATTCAACCATGGCATGAATCTCTATCTCACCTTAACTGGTACCGGCAGTGCTGAGTTTCGATTAGCTAATGCGATGAAGGAGATGACTCGAGAAAATCATAACCATTTGTTTATGAAAGATTTAATTAATAGATTTATAATTTTTATTCGTGGGCATTTTATGAATGAATCTGCATTTCTGGAATTCATAAAGATAACCAGCAAATCTGGCTAAATAATTTTCGGTTCTCTCCAATGCGCCATTACTGGTCGAAAAACGTTCACTTCATTGAAGTGCAGACAATTCAAATTTTTGGCGATCTGATTCAGGTTATTTGATGCCGTTGCAACGCTAAATCTAATTTTCTTTCAGTGTTTTTTTCTTCCTGAAATGGTACTAATGTGATGGTTTAATACCAGTACATGCCCGCTCATGGCGATTGGCCACTGAGCGGGCAGCGTGGATAAATTAAGCCTTCACCGCAAGCAACTGCACTTTCTTCGGCAAGGGCTTACCACGGCGGCCGCGTTTGGCGGCGAAGTCGGCGAGGGACAGGGAAAGTTCATCTTCCCGTCCCGTCCGCAACCGAATCGTCAGCACCACCCGTTCACCTGCCACGGCCACCGCCGACAGCACGCTATCGCCTTCCTCCAACGACAAAAACTGTAGCCCACGGCCTTTGTTCATTTCTTTTAATTCAGACAAAGCAAATGCAAGCGCGCGCGATTGCTGCGTTAACACAAACACCTGTTGCGCGTGTTCTGGAATGAGCACCGGCGGCAGGGCACGTTCCTCTTCATTGACCGTTAAAAAAGCCTTACCCGCTCGAACACGCGATAACATCTCTTTTAACGGGGCAATAAAGCCATAACCGCCGCTGCCACTGACCAAATAACGCTGTTCAGCTGGCCCAGCCAACATCGCGACAATCTCAGCGTTTTCCTGCACTTCAATCAACGAACTCAGCGGCACCCCTTCACCACGTCCCCCGGGCAGCGTGGCGCAGTCGAGGGAATAGCAACGTCCATACTGATCGAGCAAGACCAATGGCCACACAGTGCGGGTTTCCACCACACTATGCAGTGCATCCCCATCTTTAAATGACAAGGTAGCGACATCGACACCATGCCCAGCGCGGCTACGAATCCATCCCTTCTGCGACAAAATCACCGTAACCGGCTCATCGGCGGCTTGTTGCGTCAACGTCGCTTTTTCCGCTGCCTGCATCAACGTACGGCGAGGGTCGCCATATTTCGCTGCATCCGCCTCAATTTCACGAATCACCAGCTTTTGCTTCGCCCGTTCATCTTGCAACAACTGGGTCAGTCGTTCGGCTTCACCAGACAACTGCTGTAACTCGTTTGCCAGTTTTTCATGTTCTAAACGTGCCAACTGGCGTAGGCGAATCTCTAAAATATCTTCGGCTTGGGTTTGCGATAAACCAAATTGCCGCATGAGATCGGTTTTTGGTGTATCCGAATCACGAATTACCGCAATCACCGCGTCCAAATTCAAAAATACCGTCATCCGCCCTTGCAAAATATGGATGCGGGCTTGCGTGTGATCGAGGTGATATTGCAAGCGGCGCGTCACTGTCGCCAAACGGAAGCCAATCCACTCCTGCAAAATGGCGGGTAAACCCTTTTGCTGTGGCCGGCCGTCCATGCCCAACATGACAAAATTCAGTGAAACATTGCACTCTAACGAGGTGTGGGTCAGCAATAAATTGATAAAAACATCGGGGTCTTGACGGCTCGATTTCGGTTCAAACACCAAGCGCACCGGCTGTTTTTGATCGGATTCATCGCGAGCGCGTTCTAACTGACTCAGCCACAGCGCCTTCAAATTTTGTTGCTCTGCCGACAGTCCTTTTTTATTGGCACGCGGCTTGGGATTGGTGCCTTCTTCAATTTCTGCTAACACCTTTTTTGCCGAACAACCGGGGGGCAGTTCATACACCACCACCCGCCATTGGTTGCGCGCCAAGGTTTCAATTTTCCAACGCGCCCGCACCCGCACACTGCCACGCCCTTGTTCATAAATGGCAAGGCAGTCGGCCGCCGGCGTAATAATTTGCCCACCACCGGGGAAATCTGGTCCCGGGATGTATTGCATCAATTCAGCACAGGACAGATTCGGCTGCCGCAACAAGGCCACTGCTGCCGCTGCCACTTCTTGCAAATTGTGTGGCGGAATATCGGTTGCCATCCCCACCGCAATCCCTGTGGCGCCATTGAGCAACACCATCGGCAAACGCGCTGGTAATAGCTTTGGCTCATCAAAAGCGCCATCGTAGTTCGGGATAAAATCAACCGTCCCCTGATCCAATTCACTCAGTAATAAGGCGGCAATCGGTGTCAAGCGCGCTTCGGTATAGCGCATGGCTGCCGCGTCATCACCATCACGACTGCCAAAATTACCTTGCCCATCAATCAGGGGATAACGCAAGGTAAAATCCTGCGCCATCCGCACCAACGCTTCATAGGCTGAACTATCACCATGAGGATGGAACTTACCAAGAATTTCACCGACCACACGGGCCGATTTCACCGGTTTGGCACCTGCCAACAACCCCATTTCTTTCATGGCAAATAAAATCCGCCGCTGCACTGGCTTTTGGCCATCGGCCAGCTCAGGCAACGCCCGCCCACGCACCACGCTCATCGCATATTCTAGATAAGCACGCTCGGCATAACGATCTAATGGTAAAGACGCTTCACTGTCTGCCGCAGCAGTAGAAAACAAATCACTCATGCAAAAATATCCTTCACACAACAAGCGCAATCGCTTTTTGGAATGCTAAAGTCGGCAATTTCATCAATTTAATGGAAAGCTATGGACACTGATTTGCACTGGACGTGCCAACCGTTTCATCAACTAGGGGTTGAGCAGCTATATGCCATCTTGGCCTTGCGTGACCAAGTCTTTGTATTAGAACAACAATCTTTATATGGCGATGTTGATGGTTTAGATATAGATTCACACCATGTCTGTGCTTGGCACCCCACCGCTGGCCTCGTTGCCTATGCCCGCCTCTTACCACCCGACCTAAAATACCCCCATTGTGCGGCTATTGGGCGCGTGGTTATTGCTCCGGCATGGCGACATTTGGGGTTGGGAAAAAAACTGTTTGCCTATGCCCTCACAGAAACAGTATCGTTATGGCCACGACAAGATATTATGCTCTCAGCACAATATGACAAATGTGGGCTATATGCTCAATTTGGCTTTGTCGCACAGGGTGAACTTTTTGACGATGGTGGCGTATTGCATCAAACCATGTTGCGCAAATCAGTTTAAAATACTATTTTGTGTCAAATTAGGTAGAAACCCTCGTAAAATTACTGGGGATTGAACCGATAATATCATCGGTTACGTTTCATCGATTCACTACTATTCCGACATTGCGGAGATTTTTTAATGTATAAACTGATTCTTGCCGCCCTTGACGATAGTGCTAACGCACAATTAGCACTCGAACAAGCCATCAAACAAGCCAAACTGTGCGATGCCCGTCTGCACTTGTTACACGTTGTGAACTTGTTTGATCTGGCAAGCGCAGATGTTGGTATGCCAGACCCAACAGGTCTGCGTAACCAAGCCAAAACCTATAGCGAAAAAGTCTTGGCCAATGCTCGAGCAACCGCCCAAGCCGCCGGCATCGAAACTTCATCCAACACGCGCTCTTGTTGGGGCGGTGGCAGCGAAGTCGCTGAACAAATTGTGGAAGAAGCCAACGAATTGATGGTGGATCTGATTGTGATGGGCACCCACGGTCGTGGTGGTATGCTGCATCTGATGTTAGGCAGCGTTGCCGAAGCCGTGATGAGACACACCTATTCTCCATTGCTCATTATCAGAAACCCAGAACAACAACCGGGCAAAGCCCCTATGCTGCAATAAGGCATGTCCAGTTCACGACAACAACGCCCCGTTTTTGGGGCGTTGTCGTGTTGACATCACTTCACCACACGCAACTGTGGCCGACCACGAGGCCTTGATGGAGGTGGATCGTCGTCCTCTTCCTCATCGTTCGAGGTTTCTTGCTCTGCAGAAGCTAAATGCAAAGCGGTGGCCTCTGCAGCATGAGGCGCATCGTTCCCCTCGGCTAAGGGCTCAACATCAAAGTGCATCCCTTCGCCCGTTTCACGTGCAAACAGCGAAATCACATTCGCAATCGGCACATACACCTCATGTACCATGCCAGAAAAACGTGCCGAGAAATAAATCGCATCGTTGTTGATGGTGAGATCGCGGGTTGCACTGTCGGCGATATTCAGCACAATTTCATTGTTGCGCACATAGGCCATCGGCACATTGACTCGACTGTCCACCCACACCGCAAGATAGGGCGTGAAACCTTGGTCGCTACACCATTCATGCAAAGCACGAATGAAATAGGGCTTGGTACTGGCGTTCATGCTGGGTTCCCTTACTTACGCATTGCTTTTTCAGCTGGCGTCAGCGAATCGATAAAGGCTTGACGGCTAAACAGACGCTCAGAGTATTTCAACAACGGTGCAGCGGCTTTGCCCAAATCAATATGATAGTGTTCCAAGCGCCACATTAACGGCGCCACTGCCACATCAATCATCGAAAACTCATCACCCAACATAAATTTTTGACGCGCAAAAACAGGGGCAATTTGGGTCAGGCTTTGGCGAATCGCTTCACGTGCACGATCGGCTTCGGCTTTTTTCGGTGTGCCTTCTAATGTGCGGACATGCACAAACAATTCTTGCTCAAAACGATAGAGGAACAACCGTGCCCGTGCCCGCATGATGGGGTCTGCTGGCATCAGTTGTGGATGGGGGAAACGTTCGTCGATGTATTCGTTGATGATGTTGGATTCGTACAAAGTCAGGTCACGCTCAACCAACACGGGCACTTCATTGTAAGGATTCATCACCGCCAAATCTTCCGGCTTGTTGTGCACGTCAACATCGTTGATGGTGAAATCCATGCCTTTCTCGAACAGGACAATACGACAGCGATGGCTAAACGGGCAGGTGGTACCGGAATAAAGCGTCATCATGATGAAAAAACTCCTGTCAAGATGAAAAAATAGAAAAAAACAATGTGTGAGTGTAACACTTTAGCCACGGGTTTCGCGAATAAATCTCGATAATTGATTGATTGATAAAAGGAAAATATTTTTTTGGGCCATCGGTTGAAGAACACGCAAAACAGCATCACACTGTCTTCTCATTTTTTAACACCTTAGACTAAGGATAGCACCATGATGTTGTCAGAACTCGTCACTCGCCGTTATACCAGCAAAGCGTTTGATAGCAGCCGCAAACTGAGCCCAGCACAAGTCGAAGAAATAAAAACCTTGCTGCGCTATAGCCCGTCTTCCACCAATTCCCAACCTTGGCACTTTGTGCTGGCGGGGACAGAAGAAGGTAAGGCCCGTATTGCCAAAGCCACCAGTGGCCGTTATGAGTTTAATGCTGCCAAAGTGTTGAATGCCTCGCATGTGGTGGTGTTTTGCACACGGGCGAGCATCGATGACGACCATCTGCAACGCTTGTTAAACCAAGAAGAGCAAGATGGCCGCTTGCCAACGGCTGAGGCAAAACAAAATCAACACGCCGGCCGCAGCCATTTCGTCAATATGCACCGTTACGAGCTGAAAGACGCGCAACATTGGATGGAAAAGCAGGTCTATCTTGCCCTCGGCACCGCCTTGTTAGGGGCCAGTGTCTTGGGGATTGATGCCTGCCCGATTGAAGGCTTTGATGCCGCCATCTTGAATGAAGAATTGGGCCTGCGCCAGCAGGGTTATACCGCTTCGGTGTTATTGGCCTTGGGCCACCATGCCGAGAGTGATTTCAACAAGCATCTACCAAAATCACGCCTGCCACAAAGCGACGTAATCAGCGAAATTTAACGCTCTGTTTCTTTCTTTTCTTCGTCTTCATCAGACGATGTCACCGCCCGCACCCCAGCGGCGGTGACATCTACCGCCGCCCCCACTGTTTTTGCGCCAATTTTCACGGTTGTTGCCACCACGGTAACGGCTGCATCAGCCACCGCCACCACTGCACACCCAGACAACAACAGTGCCGTTGCTGCCACCAAGCCACCCGCTAACCATCGCATCAAAAAACCTCTATTAAGCAAACACCGCCTAAGCGGTTGCCTAGGCGGTGCGAAAGTGTGACAGATAAATGGGGGACTACCAAACTTCGAGGTAGTTCAAAATCCCCTCCGCTGCTTGCCGTCCTTCAAAGACGGCGCGTACCACCAAATCAGCACCGCGCACCATATCGCCCCCAGCAAACACTTTGGGATTGCTGGTTTGATGTTTAAAACGCTGCTGTTCCGGTGCCACTGTCCGGCCACGCGCATCGGTATCAATCCGCACATGATCGAACCACTCTGCCCGCTCGGTTTGGAAACCGAAGGCAATAATCACGCGGTCACATTCTACGATCTGTTCCGACCCCGGGATAATGTCTGCATGACGCCGCCCTTTGGCATCGGGTTCGCCCAAACGGGTTTCTGCCAGTTGCAACCGCAATGAACCATCGTCGGCTTGAGTAATCGCCATCGGCTGACGATTCCACAAGAAATTGACCCCTTCTTCTTTGGCATTGGCCACTTCGCGCTTCGATCCGGGCATATTGGCTTCATCACGCCGATAAGCACAGGTCACGCTGGCTGCACCTTGGCGAATCGAGGTACGGTTACAGTCCATCGCAGTATCACCGCCGCCCAACACCACCACACGCAAACCTGCCATCGAAAGGAAAGGTTCTGCCCCCAAAGTGCCGAGGGTGTGGCGGATGTTATTGACTAAGAATGGTAACGCTTCGACCACGCCGGGCAGATCCTCACCCGCAAAACCGCCCTTCATATATTGATAGGCGCCCATGCCCATAAACACCGCGTCGTAGCGTTCGAGTAAATCTTCGATATGAATGTCGCGTCCCACCTCGATATTAAGACGGAACTCCACCCCCATTCCCTCCATGATCGTGCGGCGACGTTTGACCACATCTTTCTCTAATTTGAACTCTGGGATACCAAACGTCAGCAGACCGCCAATTTCTTCATAACGGTCGAACACCACCGGTTTCACACCGTTACGCGCCAAGACATCAGCACATGCCAACCCTGCCGGCCCCGCGCCAATCACCGCGACTTTTTTATCCGTCCAGATCACTTTCGACATATCTGGCCGCCAACCGGCTTTTAAGGCTTCATCGGTAATGTATTTTTCCACCGAGCCAATTGTTACTGCACCAAAGCCGCCTTGATTCAGCGTGCAAGCACCCTCACACAACCGGTCTTGCGGACATACCCGACCACAGATTTCCGGCAAGCTATTGGTTTTGTGCGACATTTCCGCCGCTTCAAATAACTTGCCTTCTTTTGCCAATTTCAACCAATTAGGAATGTAGTTGTGAACGGGGCATTCCCACTCACAATAGGGATTACCACACGCCAAACACCGGCCAGCTTGTTCGGCGGCTTCGCCTTCTGCCAATGGTTTGTAAATTTCAAAAAACTGCTGTTTGCGCGCCTCTGCCGGAAATTTTTCACCCGGATTGCGTTGCACATTCAAAAACTGAAATACGTCACCCATGATTTTTCCGTTTCTCAATCTTTCAACAGGCTATCGAGTGTGGCGGCCTTCGGTTTAACGACCCAGAAGTAATCCACATAATCATCGAAGTTCTGCAACATATCGCGCGCCACATCGCTGCCAGTCAGCTCAACATGCTTGGCAATTTTGTCTAGCAAATAGGCACGGTATTGACCCATTGCCTCACCATTAATCAGATGAATATCAATCAGCTCGTTGTTATAGCGATATGGGAAACGCTCGTTGGGGTCGTAAACAAAGGCCACACCGCCGGTCATCCCCGCGCCAAAGTTCACCCCTGTTTCACCCAACACCACAACCGCACCACCGGTCATGTATTCACAACAATGGTCGCCCGCGCCTTCAATCACCGCCAACGCGCCAGAATTGCGTACCCCAAAGCGTTCGCCAGCCACCCCAGCCGCAAACAACTGACCACCGGTTGCGCCATATAAGCAGGTGTTACCGATAATGATGGATTCGTTGCTCTTAAGGGGTGAAACCTTCGGCGGATAAATCACAATCCGACCACCGGCCATGCCCTTGCCAACATAGTCGTTGGCGTCGCCTTCGAGTTCTAAGGTCAACCCTTTAGCATTCCACACCCCAAAGCTTTGGCCGGCAGAACCATTGAATTTAAAGGTCAAACATCCTTCTGGCAGGCCATCGGCACCATGCTGTCGCGCAATTTCACCAGAAACACGGGCCCCAATTGAGCGATGGATATTGCGAATTGGGTAGCTCAAATGCAGCATTTGTTTGTTTTGGATCGCGGTCAGCGCATCAGCTACCATCTGTTCCGCTAGCTCACCCTTATCAAAAGACGGGTTAGCATCGACAACACAAAAACGCGGTTCGTCTGCTGGAATATCACCTTGGGTCATCAATGCGGAGAGATCGAGTTTTTGTTGTTTGTCGCTTTGCGGTGTAGCAATGTGCAGCAAATCCAAACGGCCAATCAGCTCTTCCATACTGCGTACGCCTAACTTCGCCATCCATTCGCGTGTTTCACGGGCAATAAATAGGAAGTAGTTCATCACCATTTCTGGCAAGCCAATAAAATACTTGCTACGCAGTTTGACCTCTTGCGTTGCCACACCGGTGGCGCAGTTGTTGAGGTGACAAATCCGCAGGAATTTACATCCCAAGGCCACCATCGGGCCAGTACCAAAACCAAACGACTCCGCCCCCAAAATGGCCGCTTTCACCACATCCAAACCGGTTTTTAAGCCGCCATCAGTTTGCATCCGCACCCGACCGCGCAGACCATTGGCACGCAAGACTTGTTGAGCCTCAGTCAGGCCCAGCTCCCACGGCGTACCGGCATATTTCACTGACGTTAGCGGCGAAGCACCTGTGCCACCATCGTAACCAGAGATGGTAATTAAATCGGCATAGGCTTTTGCCACCCCAGCTGCAATCGTCCCCACCCCGGGTTCGGCCACCAATTTCACCGATACCAATGCAGTCGGGTTGACTTGTTTCAGGTCGAAAATCAGTTGTGCCAAATCTTCAATCGAATAGATGTCATGGTGTGGTGGTGGCGAAATCAGGCTGATACCGGGTTTGGAACAGCGTAAGCGTGCAATCAGCGGGCTGACTTTATCCCCCGGCAACTGTCCACCCTCGCCCGGTTTCGCGCCCTGTGCCACCTTGATTTGCAGCACTTCAGCATTCACCAAATAATGGGGGGTTACCCCAAAGCGACCGGAAGCCACTTGCTTAATCTTCGACATCTTGACCGTGCCGTAGCGCGCAGGGTCTTCGCCACCTTCGCCAGAATTGGAACGCCCGCCTAAACGATTCATGGCTTCGGCTAAAGCCTCGTGTGCCTCCGGCGACAAGGCCCCCAACGACATCCCCGCCGAATCGAAGCGTTTTAAAATCGCTTCAATTGGTTCGACTTCTTCAATTGGAATAGCTTGGCTAGGATCGAGTTTGAGCCCCATCAAGTCACGGAACATCGCCACTGGGCGCGTGTTCACCAGATGTGCATAGGTTTGATAAGCGTCGTAATCGTCGTTTTGTACCGCTTTTTGCAACATCATCACGACGTCGGGGTTATAAGCGTGATATTCCTCGCCGTGGACGTATTTCAACAAACCGCCCTGCTGCACTGCACGCATTGGATTAAATGCCGCCCGCGCCAGTTTCTTTTGATCGGCTTCAAAATCCTCAAAACGCGCACCAGACACTCGACTCACAGTGTCTTTCAAACACAGATTTACCACATCGTGATGCACCCCAACCGCTTCAAACAGTTGTGCACCTCGGTAGCTGGCCACAGTTGAAATACCCATCTTCGAGAGGACTTTCAACAAGCCTTTGTTAATCCCCTTGCGGTAATACTGCAATGCTTCGTTAATTTTCTTATTGACCACACCCGTGTTGACCAAATCAACAATGGTTTTGTAGGCCAAATAGGGATACACCGCCGTTGCGCCGTAGCCAATTAAACACGCAAATTGATGTGGGTCGCGCGCGGTGGCAGTTTCAACCAAGATATTGGCTTTACAACGTAACCCTGCCTCAATCAACGCATGATGCACGGCACCCACGGCAAACAAAGCATGAATTGGCAGACGTTGTGCGGCGATATTGCGATCTGATAACACCACAATCACCGTGTCTTCACGCACGGCTTCAATCACATGCTGACACAGGCGACGAATCGCCCCTTCCAAATCGGTTTCGAGTGGGTCGTAGCAAAGATCGAAAGTGGTGGCTTTCAGATACGGTTCAGGGCGGGTCGTAACATGAGTAAATTTTTCATGTGACAACACCGGACTGCGTACTTCCAAGCGTTTGGCGTGTTCGGCGGTTTCTTCAAACGGATTGCGCTCTGGGCCAAACGCCGTTGCCAGCGACATCACAATCGCTTCGCGAATCGGGTCGATCGGTGGGTTGGTGACTTGAGCAAATTGTTGCCGCAGATAATCAAACGGTGAGCGTGCTTGTTGTGACAACACCGCCATTGGCGTGTCATCTCCCATCGAACCGACGGCTTCTTGGCCATCTTCCGCTAACACACGGATGATTTGATCGCGTTCTTCAAACGATAAGCCAAACATTTTTTGATAGACCAACAGCTCATCGCTGGTCATCGCTTCCAGTTTGGTATCGTCTTCGAGAGAGAATTCGAGTTTTTTAGCGTTGTCTTTAATCCATTGCCGGTAGGGTTTGGCCGATTTCAACAAAGCATCAATGTCTTCGGGGAACAACAGCTGTCCGGTGGTTAAATCGGCAGCAAAAATTTGCCCCGGCTTTACTCGTCCCTTTAATACCACATCTTCAGGCGCATAATCCCAAACGCCCACTTCAGAGGAAATAGTCAAAATACGGTCTTTGGTCACCACATAACGCGCTGGACGCAAACCATTGCGATCGAGCATACATGCTGCATAACGACCATCGGTTAAGACAATCCCCGCTGGGCCGTCCCACGGTTCCATGTGCATCGAATTAAATTCATAAAACGCACGCAGGTCTTTATCTGTTGAATCGACATTTTGCCAAGCAGGCGGCACCAATAAGCGCAGGGCACGGAACAGCGGAATGCCACCCATCAACAGCCCTTCGAGCATATTGTCTAAACTCATCGAGTCCGAACCGTCGGTTTGCACCATCGGACGCACGGCTTCCATATCCAACAACGGCGAGGCCATCACATGCTCACGGGCATGAGCCCAAAAGCGGTTACCTTGTACGGTATTGATTTCGCCGTTGTGCGCCAAGAAACGGAACGGCTGTGCCAATTTCCACTGTGGCCAAGTGTTGGTCGAAAAACGCTGATGGAAAACCGACAGACTCGACTCAAACCGTTCATCGTTTAGGTCGAGGAAAAAGCGAGAAAGATTATCCGGCGTCACTAACCCTTTGTAAGACAAGGTGTGAGGGTTGAGTGTTGGAATGTAAAACGAGGTATCGCTTTGATTGGCTTTTTCGGCTTGCCGGCGGCCCATATACAGGCGACGCTGGAATACCGCTTCATCCATCCCAAACGGGCAATTGACAAAAATTTGATGAATGGCTGGCAGTGTTTTTAAGGCATATTCACCGCACGCACCGGCATCGGTCGGCACCAAGCGAAAACCAGCCACTTCAAGGCCTTGTGCCTCGAGTTGGGCAGTCAGGGTTGCGCGGCTTTGTGCTCCGATAGCGTCATCACGATGAGAAAACACCAAACCTGCGGCATAGTGTTTTTTCAGTGCAATCCCCGCTTCGGCGGCCACTTCGCGCAAAAAGCCATCCGGTTTACGAAATAACAAACCACAACCATCGCCCGACTTGCCGTCTGCTGCCACCGCACCACGGTGGGTCAGTTGGGCCAGCGAACTCATCGCCGTTTTTACCAGCCAATGGCTCGGTTTGTCATCGAGTTGAGCGATCAGGCCAAAACCACAGCTGTCCTGCTCAAATTGCGGGCGATAGAGGGTGCCCTGCAACCAATTTTGTCTTTCCATACCGAATTGCCTATGCGTCGAATGATTAACAGGATATTTCGATTGTACGGCCGGCAAGACAAAATCAGCAAACCTTTTTTGTGCATGGCACAAAACATTAAAAATCAGATGCTTATATTGATTTTTGACGGTTTTTTGACAGTAAATGAAAAAAGATTTTTTGTAAAACGGACGTTTTTCTCTATAAAAACGACACGCAAAGCAGATAAACGCACAAAATAGGTGCAATGCACTGATTTCGTGCGTTTATTGCACTATAAAAGTGCAAATTAAACCCATTGCCGTTCAGGTAAGAAAGCGTGCAACAAATCGGCCTCGGGTGTATTGGGTTCGGGCTGCCAGTCATAACGCCATTTCACCACCGGCGGCATCGACATCAAAATCGATTCTGTACGACCACCCGATTGCAAACCAAACAACGTGCCACGGTCCCACACTAAATTAAATTCAACATAGCGACCACGACGGAAGGCCTGCCAATCGCGTTGCGTTTCGCCGTATGGCAATTCACGTCGTCTTGCCACAATCGGTTGGTAGGCAAGCAAGAAGTGATCCCCCACACTGCGAGTCAGGGCAAAACATTGTTCGAATGGCAGTGAGTTAAAATCATCAAAGAAAATGCCCCCCACCCCCCGCGCCTCGTTGCGGTGTTTGAGGAAGAAATAACGGTCACACCATTGTTTAAATTCGGGATACCACTGTTCACCAAACGGCTGCAGTGCTTGTTGACAGGTGCGATGAAAATGCACCGCATCCTCCTCAAAACCATAATACGGTGTTAAATCCATGCCACCGCCAAACCACCACACTGGTTCGGCGCCCTCTTTATAGGCAATAAAAAAACGCACATTCATATGTACCGTTGGCACATAGGGATTGCGTGGGTGTAGGACCAACGACACCCCCATGGCTTCAAAGTGGCGGCCTGCCAGCTCTGGCCGCACAGCGGTTGCCGATGGTGGTAAGGCGGCCCCTTGCACATGCGAGAAATTCACTCCACCGCGTTCAAACAATGCGCCATTTTCAATCACACACGATAAACCGCCACCGCCTTCGGCACGCTGCCAACTATCGCGTAAAAAAGCGACTTTGCCGCCATCTAACTGTTCTAAACCAGCCACGATTCGCTGTTGTAAATCGGTGAAATAGTCTTTGATGACTTCAACCTGCATCCCTTTTCCTTTCTTCATTACGCCAAAGCCTGCGCCAAATCTGTCTGTAAATCCGCCGCATCTTCCACTCCAAACGACAAACGCAACAAGCCCTCACGAATGCCACACGCCGTTTTCACTGCTGCTGGCATAGAGCCATGCGACATGGTGGCGGAGTGATTGACGATGGATTCCACCCCCCCAAGCGATTCACCGAGCGCAAATAACTGCAAGCGTTGTGCGACACGCTCGGCTGCGGCGCGACTGTCTTCTTTGAGATAAATCGACACAATGCCGCCAAAGGCTTTCATTTGGCGTGTTGCCAACACATGTTGTGGATGGGAGGCTAAACCTGGGTAAAACACATGCGCCACGGCAGGGTGTGTTTCTAACCACTGCGCCAGTTGCAACGCAGTTTGACAATGGCGATCCATACGCAGGTGTAAGGTTTTGATGCCGCGTGACACTAAAAAACTGTCTTGCGGCCCAGCCACCGCGCCGGCACTGTTTTGAACCAATTTGATACGGGCAGCAAGGGCTTCATCATTGACAACCACTACGCCTAAAATTACATCAGAATGTCCACCGAGATATTTGGTTGCCGAGTGCATCACAATATCCACCCCTAACGCCAATGGCTGTTGTAAGTAGGGGGTAGCAAAGGTGTTGTCGATGGCAACTTTCACCCCTGCTTGATGGGCAATGTCAGCCAAAGCGGCAATATCCACCAGATTCAACAAGGGGTTTGACGGGGATTCTAGCCACACTAATTTCACCGCAGGATTGAGTAAGCTGCGTAGGGTTTCCGGTTGGCGTAAGTCGGCGAATGTGACTTTGATGCCACTTTCTGCATATAAACGGGTCAACAAACGATAGGCGCCGCCGTATAAATCAGCAACGGCAATCACCTCATCCCCCGGTTGAAGGGTGGCGCGCAGTACGGTATCAATCGCTGCCATGCCGCTGGCAAAGGCAAAGCCAAAACGTCCCCCTTCTAAAGCAGCGACGGTGTTTTCTAATGCGCTGCGGGTTGGGTTGGCACTGCGGGAATAGCTAAACGGTTGTTGGCTATCCAATGTTTCATGAACAAAAATCGAGCTTTGATAAATCGGAGACATCACCGCATGGTGACGGTCATCTAAAGGTTGATAGCCGGCATGAACGGCAAGCGTAGCAAACTGCATCCTAAAGGCCCTCGGCACAAATAAAACCAGATTGTCTAGCCTAACACATTGCCGCCGCTTGCCCTTGCCCCGTATGCTAAAGGCTGCCGATTGTCGCTTAGATGCAGGATACCCCGAATGACTGCTATGGTTCACCCCGATACCCGTATTTGTCTCGACCAACTGATTGCCTTTCCCACCATCAGCCGCGATTCGAATCTTGGCCTGATCGAGTGGGCACGCGACTATTTACACGCACAAGGTGCGCGCTGTCGCTTGAGCTTTGATCAAGATGGTACAAGAGCCAATCTGTTTGCCAGCTTTGGCCCAGATCAGCCAGATGGTGGGTTGGTACTGGCAGGACACAGCGATGTGGTGCCGGTAACTGGACAGGAATGGCATAGCGATCCCTTTATCGCTCACTGGGAGCATGACCGCGTCTATGGTCGAGGTAGCTGTGATATGAAAGGGTTTTTAGCCGTTTGCATGGCAATCGTGCCGCAAATCACAGCCCGTTATGAACTACGACAGCCGCTGCATCTGGCGTTTACCTATGATGAGGAAATCGGTTGTTTGGGTGTACGCACTTTGTTACAGGATTTGCAACAAGCCGGCATTCGGCCAGATGGTTGCATTGTCGGTGAGCCCACCGGCATGAATACCATCATCGCGCACAAAGGACGGCAAAGTTATCGTTGTCGCGTGCGCGGTAAAGAAGCCCACTCCTCTCTTGCCCCTCATGCAGTCAATGCGATTGAATACGCCGCCAAGATGATCGTACGCTTGCAAGAGCTGGCGATTGCCGAACAGCAATTTCCCCAAGCGGGTTACGATGTCCCCTTTTCCACCCTTGCCACCACCCAAATTCACGGCGGTATTGCCAGCAATATCATTCCCCGCGATTGTGAATTTAACTTTGAATATCGTTATTTGCCGGGGCAAGATCCAGAACGACTGATCACACAAATTCGCCGTTATGCCGCCCATTTAAGCCAGCAGATGCAAACCACCGCAGCAGAATGTGGCATTGAGGTTGAGCAAACCACCCATGCACTGGCTTTTGCCGCCGATACCGAGCAAGACTTTATCCGATTTGCCCAAGCCCTGACCGGTAGCCGCCCCTCACGGGTGGCGTATGCCACCGAGGCGGGTTTCTTTCAACGCGCGGGTATCGCTACCGTGGTATGTGGACCCGGTGACATTGCCCAAGCCCATCGTCCAAATGAATTTGTCAGCGTGGCACAGCTACATCGCTGTGAACAACTGTTGTGGCAGTTGGGTTCGGCACTGAGTCATCCAACAACAAACCATCCAGCAGCAAATTGATTAAAGCTGGGGCGTGGTTGGCCAAATCAAATTTTTCTGGATTAAACAGCCAACCACTGACAATTCCATGTAAGTACAAGGTTAAACCGTGGGCGGCGATTTCAGGCTCAACCCCCGGTCGTAACAGCCCCTGTGCCGCCAACACCTGAAAAGTGTGGCTGAGTTGTCGCGGCAGCGGCTCGCATAAGGTCACCAGCCGCTCGCGCACGGGCTCCATTTCTTCGGTGAATTCACACTTTTGTAACAGGATTTCCAGCACAGTACGGCAGTGTAGCTCATGCACCACGCGGGCGAGGCTGTCGTAACAGACTTGGCGTAATTGACAACAGGACAGCTGGTCTTGATGTTGGCCGAGATATTCCATTAAAAATTCAAATGGCAGTTGCACCCGCTCATGCATGGCATGAAACAGTTCAGTTTTATTACTAAAGTGCCAATAAATTGCGCCCCGCGTCAGCCCTGCCTCTTGTGCTACATCGGCCAAAGAAGAATGTGCAACGCCCTTGGCACTAAACACACGCAAGGCAGCATCTAACAACGCTTGCCGAGTTTGTTCAGCCTCTTCGCGTGTTCGTCTGACCATAATATTGATTTCCCCTCCGGTATACACGATTGATACCGCGATGATAGCGGAAATCCCTCTATACATACATACACGAATGTATCTATAATAACAGCAGTTCTCATTTCAGAAAGCATCATCAATATGCTTAGCTCTGTTCGCACACGACTCACCTCCACTCTTTTGGCCATCACCATTGCCACTGTGCTCAGTGCCTGCTCTGGTGGTGATTCACAACCTAAAAGCGGCGGCATGCCACCGCCAGAAGTGACTGTGACAACGGTAAAAGCGGCGGATGTGCCGCGAGTATTTGAATATGTCGGCCAAGTGGCAGGCTATCGTGACGTAGAAGTGCGTGCCCGTGTCGGCGGCATTTTGCAAAAACGGCTCTACACCGAAGGCAAAGCTGTTAAACAAGGTGACGCGCTGTTTTTAATTGATCCCGAACAACTCACAGCAGCTGTTGACCAAGCCAAAGGACAATTAGCCGTTGAACAAGCTCGGCTGACACGGGCCAAGCAAGAACATGATCGAGTTTTGCCATTGTTTGCAGAAAATGCCGTGTCACAAAAAGACCGTGACGATGCCGTCACAGCATTGGAATCGGCTCAAGCTTCGGTAGCCGCAGCGCGAGCGAAGTTGCGTGAGGCAGACATCAACCGCAGCTATAGCCGTGTCACCGCACCTATTTCAGGAATGACCTCAAAAGAAGTAGTCTCCGAGGGCAGTTTGTTATCCCCCAACAGTTTGTTGACGGTGATTTCCCAAACCGATCCCATTTACGTCAATTTTTCGATGGCCGATAACGACGCCTTGCGTTTCCGTAAGTTGATTCAAGAAGGTGTCTTGGTCGCGCCCGAAGGCGGCAAATTTGATATTGAACTGCGCTTAGCGGATGGCAGCCAATATCAACGGATTGGTCGCATGAACTTCACCGATAACATTATCGACCCCACCACCGGCACCCTGCGGGCACGTGCTGAATTTGCCAACCCCGAAGCGGAATTACTCCCCGGACAATTTGTTCGTGTGTTTATGAAGGGTGCGATTCAGAAAAACGCGATTTTAATTCCACAACGTGCGGTGTTATCGACGGCCCAAGGCACGATTGTTTTCATCGTCAATGAACAAGGCAAGGCAGAGCCTCGCCCAATCCAAGTGGGTGAAGAAATCGAGCGCAATTTCGTGGTGTTATCTGGCTTAAAAGGCGGCGAACGTCTGATTGTCGATGGTGCGATGAAATCCCGTCCGGGTCAGCCAGTGAAGCCAATTGAATTAGCCGCTGCCCCTGCCACAAGCGCCAGTCCCGCTAAACAGCCTTAATCGGAGCCCTCAGTATGTTCTCAGGCTTTTTTATTAAGCGGCCCATCTTCGCCACGGTGATTTCCATCATCATTATGATGGCTGGTTTTTTCGCCATGCGAGGGTTGCCCATTGCACAATATCCACCGATTGTGCCGCCACAGGTACAAGTGGTGGCGAACTATCCGGGAGCGTCGGCGGAAGTCGTTGCCCAAACAGTTGCTGCACCGTTAGAACAACAAATTAACGGGGTGGACAATATGCTGTATATCAACTCGGCCAGTGCTTCAAATGGTCAGTTGAACATGACAGTGACTTTTAACATTGGCACCAACCCCGACCAAGCAACAATTAACGTCAACAACCGTGTGCAAACTGCGCTGTCGCAATTGCCCGAAGAAGTGCGCCGCCAAGGGGTCACGGTTCAGAAAAAGTCGTCTAATTTCCTGCAAATCATTACCCTCGATTCACCGAGCCAACGCTACGATCAAGTGTTCATCAGCAACTATGCACTGGTGAATATTCTTGATGAGCTGAAACGTGTGCCCGGGGTGGGGGATGCGATTATTTTCGGTGCCAAAGATTATTCGATGCGGGTGTGGCTTAAACCCGATCGTTTGGCACAACTGAAAATGACGCCGAGCGATATTGTGGCAGCCATCCGCGAACAAAACTCGCAATTTGCCACCGGTAAAATCGGCGCACAACCCACACCCAATATGGTCGATTTCACCTTATCGGTGACCACACAAGGCCGCCTGCAAACGCCAGAAGAATTTGAGAAAATCATTCTGCGTTCGCTACCAGACGGTTCTAAGCTGCGACTGAAAGATGTGGCGCGGATTGAGTTGGGCGCGAAAGACTACGACTTTACCGCCACCCGTAACGGCAACCCCACGATTCCCCTCGGGATTTTCTTGGCCCCCGGTGCTAATCAGCTCGATACTGCCGAGGCAGTGAATACCAAAATGGCTGAGTTGGCAAAGAAATTCCCAGCCGGCTTGGAATATAAAGTCCCTTACGACACCACCCGTTTCGTCAAAATTTCGATTGATGAAGTGATTAAAACCCTCGCCGAAGCCATGGTGTTGGTGTTCTTAGTGGTGTATTTGTTCTTGCAAAACTGGCGTGCGACGCTGATCCCGTGCTTGGCAGTCCCTGTTTCGATTGTCGGGACATTTGCCGGTATGTATTTGCTGGGCTTCTCAATCAATACCTTAACTTTGTTCGGCATGGTACTCGCCATCGGTATCGTGGTGGATGATGCGATTGTGGTATTAGAAAACGTCGAACGGATTATGGAGGAAGAAGGTCTAGCACCGGCCCAAGCGACATTCAAAGCCATGCAAGAAGTGACCGGTCCCGTGATTGCAATTGTATTGGTGCTGTGCGCTGTGTTTATCCCTGTTGCGTTCATGGGCGGTTTAGCGGGGCAAATGTATAAACAATTTGCCATCACCATTGCGGTATCGGTGGTGATCTCGGGTATTGTTGCGTTGACCCTGACCCCTGCGTTATGTGCTGCGTTACTGAAACCCGGTCATCAGGCAAGCTTTGCATTTTTTGATCGTTTTAATACTTGGTTTAACCGCCAAACTAACCGTTATACCAGCGGTGTGCGGTTCTTGTTAAAACGCTCAGTGCTAGGTTTGGTATTGTTTGTTGGGTTAATCGCCGCCACCCTCGGACTGTTCCGCATCACACCCAGCACTTTGGTACCAGATGAGGATCAGGGCTATATCTTTGCCATCACGATCATGCCTGATGGCTCTTCTTTGTCACGGACACAGGAAGTCACGGCACAACTCGATAAATTGGCGCTGAATCATAAAGCGGTCTCAGACGTGGTGACCTTCTCTGGTTATGACTTTTTGACCGGTTCAATGAAAAGCAGTTCGGGCGCCAGCTTTGTGACCTTAAAACCGTGGGCAGAACGTACCGCGCCAGAAGACCATGCAAAGTCGATTGTCGGCTATTTATTCGGTGCCGCTGCCAGCATCAAACAAGGTTTGGTTTTGGTGTTTAACCCACCGCCGATCTCGGGGATGTCAACCACGGGGGGCTTTGAAGGTTATGTCCAAAATCGTGTCGGTGGCAGCAGTAAAGAATTGGCCGCTGCAACAGCAAAACTGTTGGAAGCCGCCAGCAAACGGCCTGAACTCACGGGTTTATCTTCAACGTTTAGTGCCAATGTGCCACAAATTTTTGTCAACCTCGACCGCGATAAAGCAAAAGCCTTAGGTGTACCGGTCAATCAGGTGTTCGACGCCATGCAAAGCACTTTTGGTGCGCTGTATGTCAATGACTTCAATAAATTTGGTCGTACTTTCCGCGTGCAGTTACAGTCGGAAGCCGATTTCCGTTCTAAACCGGAAGACCTACGGAATGTCTATGTTCGATCACAAAACGGCCAGATGATACCGTTATCAGCCTTGGTGACGATTGAACGCACAACAGGCCCGGAAATCGTCGAACGCTTCAATGTGTTCCCTGCAGCAAAAATTGTCGGTGGCCCAGCCCCCGGTCATAGCTCAGGCGAAGCCTTAAAAATCATGGAGCAACTCGCGGCCGAGGTCTTACCAGAAGGCTACACCATTGCTTGGACAGGCTCGTCCTATCAGGAAAAATTGACTGGTGGGGCGTCGGCGCTGGTGTTCGTCATTGGTTTGGTGATGGTGTTCCTGATCTTAGCGGCACAGTATGAAAAATGGAGCTTGCCATTGGCGGTGTTGATGGCGGTGCCCTTTGCTGTGTTCGGTGCGGCTTTGGCCAACTGGATGCGCGGGCAAGCCAATGATGTGTATTTCCAAATTGCTTTGGTTACGCTGATTGGTCTAGCAGCAAAAAATGCGATTTTGATTATTGAGTTTGCTGTGTTGAAGTATGAAGAAGGGCTATCGTTGTTTGATGCAGCGATTGAAGCGGCACGCCTACGCTTCCGCCCGATTATTATGACCTCGCTGGCCTTTGTGTTGGGTTGTGTGCCGTTGGCTATCTCAAGCGGTGCCGGTTCGGCCAGTCGCCATTCGATTGGCACGGGGGTGATCGGTGGCATGTTAGCGGCGACTTTCCTCGCCACACTATTCATCCCGTTATTCTTTAAGTTGATTATGGGACTGAACAAAAAACCACGTGAGGTAACACCACACGTCGAGGAGAACCGCCATGAGTAAATTGTCATTCCGCCCTTGGCGGCCAGCACTTGCTGCGGTGACGGTGGTGATGGCGCTCTCTGCTTGCGCTATCGGGCCCGACTACCAACGTCCGGTGTTAGATTTGCCTTCTACCCCTGTTGCCCCCACGGCAACCCTGACACAGGACTGGTGGACACAATTTCAAGATCCTGTACTCAACGACTTGATTCAACGGGCACAACAACATAATCAGGATATTGCCCGTGCGCTTGCCCGTTTGGATGAGGCCAGCGCAGGCCTCACCAGCGCACGTGCCGACCAGTTACCCCAGTTAGGCGTGAATGGGCAATACCAACGGGCACGCCTTTCAAGTGTAGGCAGTAATACCAGCCTTGACCGTGGTGAAAAAGTCATTGGTTCAATGCAAACAGGACAAGCCACACTGTCGTATCAGTTGGACTTATGGGGACGCTATCGCCGTGCCAGCGAAGCGGCACGAGCAGAGTTATTAGCCAGCCAATTTGCCAAAGATACGGTCAATTTGTCAGTGGCCGCTCAGGTTGCTCAAGGCTACTTCACCCTACGCGCCTTAGATCAACAGCTGCAAATTGCTGAACAAACGCTGCAATCGCGGCAAGCCTCTTTAGCATTGCGCGAAAAACGCTATCGTGGCGGTGTCAGTTCCGAGCTGGAATACCGTCAGGCACAGGCAGAAACCGCAGCCACTCAGGCGGCTGTGCCACGCTTGCAACAAGCACAAGCGGCAGCAGAAAAAGCACTGCAAGTGTTAATAGGTGCCAGCCCTCGCGAGCTGATGACCAGCCAAGTGCCACGAGGGAAAACCGTCACAGAACTGACTACGCCACCACTGATTCCAGCTGAGTTACCGTCACAGCTGTTAGAGCAGCGCCCCGATTTACGCGCAGCAGAAGCGCGCCTGATCGCTGCCAATGCTCGGATTGGTGTGGCTAAAGCGGCTTATTTCCCAAATATCAGTTTGACGGGGAATTTAGGCAGCGAAAGCCTACGCTTGGCAGATTTGTTCTCTGCTCCCGCACAAACTTGGTCGTTTGTGGGGCAACTGGCAATGCCGATCTTTGACTTTGGTAAAACGGGCGCAGCAGTCGATGCGGCTTCTGCACAACAAAGACAGGCATTGGCCGATTACACACAATCGGTGCAAAATGCTTTCCGTGAAACCTATGTTGCGCTGCAAGCTCATCGCACCAGCCGCGAACAATTTGCGGCGCAAACCGCACAGGTTGATGCGCTGCGGCGTGCCTTGCGCTTAGCACAGTTGCGCTATGACAATGGTTATTCGAGTTATCTAGAAGTCCTCGATGCACAGCGGAATTTGTTTTCTGCCGAGATCGACTGGGTACAAACTCGCCAAGCACAGCTTGATGCCGTGGTGTCGGTGTATCTTGCTCTAGGCGGGGGATGGTCAACACCCAAGCCTTAACAAAAAAGCCCAGTCAACATCAGACTGGGCTTTTTAACGTGCACTAACAAAGAGTTTTTTATGGCTTATTTACGGAATGGCGTGGAATACATAAATTGTTCCAAAGAGGCATCCGTCAGGCTAAACCAACGGTGTTGCACATTACGATAAGAAACCCAATCGGTGTAGATCTTCTTAAACAGCGGATTTTTTGCCGATTCTTCTTCGTAAATCTCGATAGCGGCTTTTTGAGCTGCCACCAAAATATCTTTTGGATAACGGTGTAATTTCACACCATTACCCACCAAGCGGGCCAAGGCTTGTGGGTTTTTGTGATCGTACTCTGCCAACATATTAACGTTGGCTTCTGCGGCGGCGGCTTCTAGTGCAGCCTGATAGGCCTTCGGCAGTTTTGCCCATTGATCTTTATTGATGTAGAAGCTGATTTGTGGACCGGGTTCCCAGAAACCAGGGTAGTAGTAGTTTTTCACGATTTTGAAAAAGCCCAGTTTTTCATCATCGTAAGGCCCCACCCATTCAGTCGCGTCAATCGAACCTTTTTCCAGTGCAGGATAAATATCGCCACCCGGAATACTTTGTGGCACCGCACCCAACTTAGCCATCACCTCGCCACCGAGGCCAGGGATACGCATTTTCAGGCCTTTGAGATCGGCCAGCCCTTTTAGCGGATTACGGAACCACCCCCCCATTTGCGCGCCCGTGTTCCCCCCCGGCAGCGCATGAACTTTGTATTGGTCAAACAATTCGGCCATCAATTTACGACCGTTGCCAAAGTACATCCACGCATTCTGTTGCCGTGCGGTTAAACCGAAAGGCATCGAGGTATCAAAACCAAAGGCTTTGTTTTTGCCAACGTAGTAGTAACCGCAGGTGTGGCACATTTCAACCGTGCCATTTTGTACTGCATCGAGGGCTTGTAACCCCGGCACAATCTCACCAGCGGCAAAGACACGGATTTGAAATTTACCGTCGGTCAGTTCAGCTACCCGTTTTGCCAATACGTCAGCACCACCGTAAATGGTGTCCAGTCCTTTCGGGAAGCTGGAAGTTAAACGCCAACGGACTTGTGGTTCTGAAGCAATGGCAGGGGCGGCAATAGTACCGGCCACTAAGCCAGCGCCAGCGGCTTGTTTTAAAAAGGCACGACGTTCCACTGATGAATCTCCTCTTAACGTCCTTACCGCCCTTCACGAGCGGTTTTTTGCGGTACCCATCATCTGATGATGAGTCGTTTTAATCACGGGAGTCCCTGTTTTAGAACAGTTGGCGGGGTTTGCCAACTGTTTCCGATAGTGCAATGCAACAAAGCGTACCCAAAGAAAACGCTAATTTTCCTTAAAATTCGCTATTTTTCAGCATCATAGTACGACAACAAAGCAACTTTTCACTGAGCCAGTCGCTTTAACGCAATTGTGCCAAAGCGTGGATTCGGTCTTCAATACTGGGGTGACTGGCGAACCATTCACTCCAGCCACGCCCACCGGCAATCCCCGATGCAGCCATTTCTTTTGGTAAAGATGAGACCTCTACACCGCCCAAACGCTGTAGTGCACGAATCATCGGCTGTGTGGTACCCATAATACGAGCGGCGCCTTCATCTGCGCGAAATTCACGTTGACGCGAGAAATACATAACAATGACCGAAGCCAAAATTCCAAACACAATCTCACAGACAATTACTGTCACCATATAACCCAACCCCGGCCCCGTGTTCTCTTCATCATCTTTACGCAGCATTTGATCGACAAAATAGCCCACAATCCGCGCAAAAAAGATCACAAAGGTATTCACCACGCCTTGAATCAAGGTCAGCGTCACCATATCACCATTGGCCACATGTGCGACTTCATGTGCTAACACGGCTTCTACTTCATCACGGCTCATGTTGTATAACAGTCCCGTTGAGACGGCTACCAGTGCATTGTCACGGCTGGCCCCTGTGGCAAAAGCGTTTGGCTCACCTTCATAAATCGCCACCTCTGGCATACCAATCTCAGCAATTTGGGCTTGTCGTGCCACGGTAGAGACTAACCAATGCTCCAGTTCATTACTCGGTTGTTGAATCACTTGGGCACCCGTTGACCACTTAGCCATCGGCTTGGACATCAACAACGAGATAAAACTACCACCGAAACCCATTAGGGCAGCAAATATCAACAACATACCCAGATTAAGACCGTTTGAGGTCAAAAATCGATTCACCCCCAACACACTGGCCGTAATCGATAACACGAGGACAACGGCAAGGTTGGTCACTAAAAAAAGGGCAATTCGTTTGAAATCCATGATCGATTTTCCTTTTGCTAAGTCTGACGACCCACCTAAACCACGCATCATCGACTCAAAAACTTAACGCCGTCTTTTTTGATTGGACTTGGCAGTTGTTTTTTTCGCTTTCTGTTGTGTGGCCTTGGTTTGATTGCGTGGTGTGGTTGCAGGCCGTGAGATACGGCGGGTTGAAGGGGTATAAGCAGGTAGCCCATCTTCTGACCACACTAATAAACGCTCACTTTCTTGTTGTTGCCGTTGGCGAATGGTTTCCACCAACTGTTGTAGTTCTGGCCGTAATTTGACGTCTTGAGCTTGTTCTAAAAAGGCCAGAGATCGTTCATGTTGTGCTAATAGACGCTCGATCAAGTCTTGTTCCACTTGTGCTCGTGCGCCTTGGAATTCCACAGGTGCAGGTAAAAAGTCGGCAATGGTCTGTTCAGGATACCAACGTTGCCGCCAACTACGCAGCTGCGCCAATTCAGCAGCCCCCCCTTTCAGAGTGTCGGTCAACATAGCATTTAACGCCGGATGGCCAATTTTCCCTGTTGCACCGAGGGCTAAGTTCAAGGCTTCACGATGTGATTGCGACAGTTGCTGCAAAAAATCCTCTTCAGTTTGCAACACTGGAACTTGTATCACCGGACGCGGTTTTTTATTTGCCAAAGGTTTAACTGTTTTTACCGCTGCGGTCTTCCCATCAGACTTAACCCCAGTTGGCGTGACACACGCGCTTAACCCCAATACCACGCCGGCCAGACAGAGCCAACGACACCCTTTTAAAAATCGCTTCATCATTCACCCTAATTCGGGAAAGAAAAAAACCTTATCAACAACCCATGGCCTCATGTTTAACGTGGGGTGGAGAGAATATCAACCTCAACACAATTTCCCCCCGCTTGTCGTGCCCGATGTAGCGCCGCTTCTAGCCGCACCAATAATCCTTCTAATGGTTCAATCGAACTGGCTTCAACCACAGCGATAGTGCAGGTTTGATAAATCGGTTGACTGGCATGGGGATGGATTACACGGCTGTAGGCATCGCGGACATCATCCAAACGACGACCAGAGATAGCAGGGGACGCATTCGGTAGCAAGGCCACAAAACGCCCTCCACTATACCGACCCACCCAGCGTCCACGGGGCAAACTGGCTTTCAAGAAACGGGCAGCAGCACGCAAAATACGATCACCTGTGCCGTGGCCATACAGCTCGTTAAGCTGTTTCATTTTGTCTAACTCAATCAAGGCCACACTCAGGCTCTCGCCATGCTCATGAGCACGCTCACGTTCAACTTGGAAGACTGATGCCAAAGCAGCGCGAGTCGGTAGGCCAGTCAACAAATCAGTCATCCAACGCAACTGACTGTTACGGTAGCGTTGAATACGACTGTCTAGCGCCTGCAGCAAGGTTTCAATCGCCACCGGCTTACATAAGGTGCCATCAATCGCCGCTGGGGCGGTTTCGGCTAACCATGCGGCTTGTTGTCGATCATGGCATAACAATAAAACCGGTACCGGCGCTAAACTGGCCTGTTGTCGAATCAGTTTCACCACCTCGAGCCCTGTGCACTCGGCTAATTGCTCTTCAATCAATACCATTTCTGGTTTGAAAGAAATCATCCGGTTCATCAGTAAAGCGGGGTCGTGCAAAACCAATAGCTCTGCCCCGTGTTTTTTGAGTGATTCTTGAAATGGGTGTTGTGTCGTTTGACTGTCACATAACAGCATCATCCGCCAAGGCGCCGCGTCTTGTTCACGACGGGCATGTTCCAATACCTCAACGATTTCTTCCCGTCCGACTGGCCACGTCAATACTGCCGCCGCCCCCACCCGCAAGGCGGCCAGTTGAATTTCAAAATTGGGTTGTGGACATAGAAAAATCAGCGGCACACCTGCTAAAGGCCCCGCGCATAACACTTTCAAACGGCTCAACAGCGGCAAATCTGCCCCATCAAAGCGATTGAACACCAATAAGGCTTCGGGACGTGGCAAGGCAAATAGCGCGTTGACATCATTGACCTGATGGACTTCATAGCCAAACCACTGTAATTGACTGGGCAGCGGCCCCACTTGGAAAGACTCGGGCGCCAATAACACCAAGCCTTGGCGTAAGCGTGGCTGGCTTGGTTCAGTCGGAGCAACGGGCGTTGTGGCTTGGCTGGCACGTTGCCGCAATAAATTGCGATGAGCAGCAAGTGTCACGACAAAATCATTCTTATCTTGCGGCAAATCGGCAACACAACCATGTAAGAAATGCGCCAAACGCTTGGCTTCGTTGGCCAGCCCGTCGTTATTTTCATGTTCAGCCAGACACTTCAAATTGAGTGCCAAATATTCCGCATGGGCCAATTCAGCCAAACTGATCTGTTTTACCAATTTTGAGCAAACCGCCTCTAACTCGGATAAAACAGGCACAAAGGGAGGGGAAATTAAGAGTGTCATAGTGTGGTCTGGCCTTACGAAAATCACTGTACTGCTATAATCGGCAACCTGATAGCGAAGCGAAGGCGGCGATGAAAAACGTATTTTATGAAGAAGATGGCAACTTTAAGGTAGGCAGTATCATGACGGCAACCGATGCCAGCCTACAAGTCGAAGCGCCACATGGAAAGCGCAGTAAAATCAAAACAGCACAGGTTCTATTACGTTTTGAAGGTACCGCAGCCGACTTTTTACCACAGGCGGAAGCGCTCGCTGCCGAGCTCGATATCGATTTTCTCTGGTCATGTTGTGGCAGTGACGAGTTTTCTTTCGATAGCTTGGCACAAGAGTATTACGGGACACAGGCCAGTGCAGTGCAACAGGCAGCGGTTGCTATTCGCTTGCATGGCGCACCGATGTATTTCTATCGCAAAGGTCGTGGCCGTTATAAGGCTGCGCCTGAAGAATCTCTGCAAGCGGCTTTGGCCGGTATTGAACGCAAAAAGCGCGAACAACAACAAATCGACCAATGGTTAGCTGATTTAACCCAAGGTCAAGTTCCACCGAACTGGTTGCCACATATTCCTGCTTTGCTGACTAAACCAGACAAAAACACCTTGGAATATAAAGCACTCGATCAGGCCAGCCAACATTTAGCCGAGTCACCCCTGCGCCTATTAGCCAAACGCGGCGGGATTCCTTCCGTCCCACAGTTTTTGCTGTCTTGTTTCTTGTTAGAGCACTTTCCCAAAGGTCGTGGTTTTCCATCCTATCAAGCCCCGACACTGCAACATGAACTACCACAGGCGAATGTCCGCGCATTCTCGATTGATGATGCTGCCACCACAGAAATTGACGACGCTTTCTCACTGGTCAAACAAGATAATGGGCACTATCAGGTTGGGATTCACATCGCTGCACCTGCGCTCGGTATTTCAGCCCAAAGTGATTTAGAAAAAATCATTCAACAACGGTTGTCCACCGTGTATTTCCCCGGCGACAAGATCACCATGTTACCGGAAGAGGTGGTCACACACTTCACACTCAAAGAAGGACATTACGTCCCTGCTTTGAGCATGTATATCGATGTCAGCCCAGAGTGGGAGATTCTTGGCCATCACAGTGTGCTAGAACAGGTTTTTATCACAGATAACCTACGCCATGACCGTTTAGAAGTGTTTTTCAACGAAGAAACGGTGGGACAACAACAGGGAGAAGCCTATCCCTACAAAGAAGAATTAAACTGGCTATGGCAATTTGCCAATGTGCTGGAGCAAAAACGTGGCAAAGCAGATCCGAATCGCCCACCGCAGGTAGATTACAACTTTGCCCTTGAGGGTGAACGAGTGATTATCACCCGCCGCAAACGCGGTGCGCCAATGGATAAATTGGTGTCTGAATTGATGATTTTGGTCAACAGCACTTGGGGCGGGGATTTAGCACAGGCAGGGATTGGTGGGCTCTATCGTGCACAAACCAACGGTAAGGTCAAAATGACCACCAGCCCACTGCCGCATGTCGGCTTAGGCGTTGAACAATACGCTTGGTCCAGCTCCCCGTTGCGGCGAGCAGTCGATTTTGTCAATCAACAACAATTGATTGCCATGGTGACAGACACACCACCGCGCTTTGCACGGAATGATGCAAGCTTGTTTGCAGTGCTGCGTGATTTTGATGCCGCCTATACCGCCTATGGCCAATTCCAATCAAAAATGGAACGCTATTGGTGTTTACGTTGGTTGCAACAGGAAAATATCACCGACACCACGGCAACTTGGCTGAAAGAAGATTTAGTCCGCCTTGAGAATTTGCCGTTTGCCTTCCGTTTGGCCGGTTTACCTAGCGAACTGACACCGGGCACGCGGTTGCGCTTGCAAATTATCAGTATGGACGAGTTAGAACAGCAGTTGGAATGCCGTTATCTTGGTTTGTGCGATGTTGAACCGCCGATCGTGGCAGAAGAAGGTGTTTAACTGAGTGCCAGATGTGCAGAGGGCCGCATTGCGCGGCCCTCGGTTGGCAGAAAGACAGAAAACAACAGGTTAGTCGGAAACAATACGGCAAACTACACTTCTGAAAGATCGTCCGCGCAACTCATGCGCAAAAGTTGATCACTGCTAGACCGAGTTTTGATACGCACTTCAACTTCACACAACAACTTCAACAGCCCAACACGCTCGGTCTAACCCTTCTTCAACAAACTACTTTCTAAAGAACAAACTACCGCGCTGACAACTTCCTAACAGCTTACTACCAAACAGCCTTACTGCTTTTTCCAGCCACGTCACAATATCGTGTATCAAACAGCAGACTTTTCATTCAAGCCATATTGCTGTTTTACCTGCTGGATCATTCGCGATCACTCGCAATTCAGTTATAGCCCTTATTGCACAAAAACCTAATGCTCATTCATTAAAATAACGCGATAAAACCATGACATTAAGGTTAATTGTCATTTTTTGGGATAAAACGGGCCCAACGTGCACCGCGCATAGCGCGTTTGATACGGGTATAGGCACGGCGGTCTTTGCTGGCGAGGTAGGCCGCATAGGTCAAGCTTTCTTCTAGCAGGCTCTCTTCTGACAGGGCTTTATCCACCACGCCAACCGCCGCCGCTTCATCGCCCCCCAAAGCCAAACCGGTCACCGCCATCTCCCAACGGATTTTTTCATTGGGTAAATTACCTAAGCATTCGACCATCACATCAGACAAACTCAACTTCAGATCGACTTCAGGGAAACAAATACGGCCTCGGTCGGCACGCATAAAACGGAAATCACAGGCCGCCGCCATCAACGCACCACCGCCATAAGCATGGCCATTGATCGCGGCAAGTGTTGGTACATTCAGCCAAGCCAAACGAGCCAACAAAGCATCTAAACGTGGGACAAAGCTGGCAAACAGATAATCCATACCACGGCTACGGATAAAATCGAGATTGATGCCATTGCTGAAAAATTTTGGATCGGCGCTGGTAATCACCAACGCCAAATGTGGTGCGGGGTCGGATTCAATGGTATCGAGATGGCGGTGCATTTCTTCTAACATATCGTCGTCAAGTGCATTGGCCACCCCACTGTTCACCATGGTCAACAGATAAACGCTGTCACGTTTTTCTAAGGTAAAGTAGGTCATGAACTCCATCCTTGTCATATTTTATATCCTGTGCATCATGCCTTAAACGACTGTTTGAATTCAAGTCAAAAATCGGAGTTGGGTGAAAAAAATCGTACAATTTTCAGCAAATTTCATGCCGAGTTTATTTTATGTCTGATTCCTTATTAGCGGGTCTCAACCCACCACAGCGTCACGCCGTCACCCTTGAGCAAGGCTCTGCGCTGGTTCTTGCTGGCGCAGGCAGTGGCAAGACCCGCGTATTAACCACCCGCATTGCTTGGTTGTTACAGGTAAAACAAGTGCCAGCTTATCGCATCTTAGCGGTCACTTTTACCAACAAAGCGGCCCGCGAGATGCAAACACGGATTGAGGGCTTGATTGGGCAATCGTGCCGAGGGATGTGGATTGGCACATTTCATGGCCTGTGCCATCGTTTTTTGCGCCAACATTGGCGAGATGCTGGCTTAGCACAAAATTTTGCCATCATCGATATGCAAGATCAGCTCAGTGCCATCAAACGACTGTTGAAGCAACACAATATCGATAGCGAACGCTATCCACTAAAACAAATTCAGTTTTTTATCAATCAAAATAAAGAACAAGGTCTGCGCCCCCAACAACTCCCACCAGCGCATGATGTCTATGGCAAACAATTGCAACAACTCTACCTTGCCTATCAAGCACAATGCGAGCAGGAACATACGGTCGATTTTGCCGAATTGTTACTACGCAGTTATGAATTGCTGGCGGCACACGCTGCACTACGCGAGCATTATCAACAACGATTTGCCCATCTTTTAATTGATGAATTTCAAGACACCAATGCATTGCAATACCGTTGGCTGACTTTGTTGTCAGGAAGTGATAATCAAATTTTTGCTGTTGGTGATGATGACCAATCCATTTATGGGTTTCGCGGGGCAGAAATTGGCAATATGCGACGTCTGATGCAGGACTATGCCATCGAGCAACCGATTAAACTTGAACAAAACTACCGTTCCACCGGTGCTATTTTGCAAGCAGCCAATGCCGTTATTGCCCGTAACCAGCAACGCCTAGGAAAACAGCTGTGGACAGAAGCGGCAGAGGGTGCGCCGCTTAAACTGTTCCAAGCCAATAATGAACAAAACGAAGCCGAGCATGTGCTTGAACAAGTGCGTGCTTTACGCCAACAGGCCCTGCCGTATAGCGAGATTGCAGTGTTATATCGCTCTAACGCCCAATCACGCTTGTTGGAACATCATTTATTTCAAGCGGGTATCCCGTATCGGGTGTATGGTGGGTTGCGTTTCTTTGAACGGCAAGAAATTAAACATGCGTTGGCTTATTTACGTTTAATTCTCGACCCCGATGATGATGCAGCATTTTTACGGGTGGTCAATGTCCCGGCACGAGGGATCGGCAGCCGCAGCGTAGAACAATTACAACAATTTGCCCAACAACAGCAATCGCTGTGGCAAAGTTGTAGCCAACTCACTGGTCGTGTGGCCAGTAAATTCCTGACCTTTACCTTACTGATCGAACGGCTACAAGAAGCCTGCCAATCGTTGGATTTTGCCAGTCAAGTTGAAGCGGTGGTGAAAGGGTCGGGTTTACGCGAGTTTTACGGCCAAGAAAAGGAAGGCCGCGAGCGCTTGGACAATTTGGATGAGTTGGTGAATGCGGCGGCCCTATTTAGCCAAACGAATCCAGAATGGCCATTGGCCGATTTCTTGGCACATGCGGCACTCGAAGCTGGGGAACATGGCGCAAAACCAGGGGAAGATGCGGTACAACTGATGACGGTACACGCAGCGAAAGGGCTTGAGTTTCACAGCGTTTTTTTAGTGGGCCTCGAAGAAAGTTTATTCCCCCATGAAAATGCGCTGAGTGAACACAGCGGTTTAGAAGAAGAAAGACGCTTGTTATATGTTGCGTTGACCCGTGCCAGACAACAATTATTTTTGAGCCATGCCCAAGCCCGCTTTTTACATGGCCAAATGCGTTATCCGCTGCGCTCGCGTTTTGTGGATGATATTCCTGCCAATATTTTACAAACCATTGGGGTTGCACGTTCACCGATTGCACCACACATGCCACACACCGCAGTTGATGGTTGGTTTATTGGGCAAACGGTTGAACATCCAGTATTTGGTTGTGGCAGCATTGCACAAATCGAACGTGGACAAAGTGTAAGAATTCACGTCAATTTTGTGCAACACGGGCTAAAATGGCTCGACCTGCGGTTTGCGTCGATCACCCCAAGACAAATAAATAGATGATAGAAAGCAGTTTGAAAAAATCATGAATACTTTGAAAAGCGGTCATTCTGGCATCCAGACTCTGCGTGTTGAGGATAAAAACCCCTATGCCTCTAAGCTGGTATTGATCATTGACAGTGTGCCGGAAATGCAAAGGGCACTGTCGATGACCTTAGCCAGCTTCGGCGCCAATAAGGTGGAATACGCCATGCGCGCAGGTGATGCTTTATCAAAGTTGGGGCGCTTTGATGTTGATATCATTTTATGTGATTATGATTTAGGTAACGGCTATGACGGTTTACATCTTCTAGCCGAAATTAAAGAAAAGAACCTCATTAAACAATCTTGCGTCTTTATGATTGTGACTGGTGAGCGCCGAGCACAGCGGGTAATTGGTGCGGCTGAGTTATCGCCCGATGGCTATGTCTTAAAGCCCTTTACCGGCGAACAACTGCGGGTGCGGTTAGAACGGGCCATGATTCGCAAAGAAGCGATGAAATGTGTCGATGATTTTATGCTGCGGCATGAGTACCTCGCTGCGATTGCAGAATGTGATAAAAAAATCCTCGCCAAAGATGAATACACCATTGATTTTATGAAGTTAAAAGGCAGCCTTTGTCTAAAAATCGGTGACCACCTTGGCGCTAAATCAGTCTATGAACAAATTTTGGCGGTCAAGCCCTTGGCGTGGGCACAAATGGGGTTAGGGAAGTGCCTCACCCTCGCCAAACAATATGATGAAGCTGCCGTCTTATTTAATGAGGTGATTAAAGAAAACGACCAAATCATGGAGGCTTATGATTGGTTGGCAAGAATTCACCATGCTCGACAAGAGTTTCAAGAAGCACAACAGGTGACAGAACGGGCAGTTGAATTGTCACCGGTGGTGTTACATCGGCAAAAAGCGTTGAGTGAGGCGGCCGTGCTCAATGGAGATTACGAAACCGCCACCAAAGCAATGAATAAAACCATTGATATTGCAAAATACTCAACCTATCGCTGTGCGGAAGATTACGCCAACCTTGCCCGTTTACAGCGGTTAAAAGGTGATATGGAAGAGGCTTTGCAAACAGCTTCGGTCGTCCGCAGAGAATTTCGCGGCGATCCGGTAGCGAAATGGATGGCCGATTTGGTTGAAAGCCAAATTCAAAAACAAATGGGTAATCCACACCGCGCCCGCGAACTACTCGATCAAGCTGTCATGCAGTATCAAGACCTTGCGCCACTGTTGTCACAAGATGCGCAGTTAGAATTAGTTCACGCCAGCTATCAACAAGGTCGTGATGACATTGGCCAGCAAGTGGTAGAAAAACTGGTCAAAAATAACCACGATAATGAAGAAGTGTTGGATAAAATTGCCACCGTGTTTCGTGTTGAAGGCCGTGAGGCAGATGGTCTGGCCTTGATTGCGGAAAACGTCCAAAGCGTGGTGGATCTTAACAACGATGCGGTGCGTTTGGCACAATCCGGCAAACTGGAAGAAGCGGTCAGCATGTTTATTAAAGCGGTGGAGGAATTGCCATCGAATAGCCAAATTATGTTGAACGCGGTCAATGCGATTTTAGGCTTTGTCCATCAAAAAGGCTGGCATGAGAGTTACATCGCCAAAGCACATGGCTATTTAGATAAAGTGCGTAAACAAGACCCAACCAGTGGGAAATATCAAAAACTGCTACAGGCCTATCGGACTTTGGTACAAAAACACGATAAGCGTGAGTGGTTGGTCTAAATTTTTTTCTGATGATGTTGCAGGATCTTTTTTTGGAGTAAGCAGTCATGGCAATGTATGAATCCGATTTCACCCGATTCATGAATGAATTTTTGGAAAAGAACCCCCATATCGACGAAGAACGCCGTCGCTTTCGTTTGACTTGGTGGGATAAAAAAGTGGATTTGGATGAGCAAAAACGCTTTAACGCAGCCAAAGTGAAACAAAAGCCCTATGTTTACCAACCCGAGTAAGCTTGGTGCGGTGTTTGACCCGCTGTGCGACATCCCCACTTTACAAGTGGGGAACCGTCAACAACCCGGTCAACGCCGGGTTTTTTGTTTTATGACTTTTTCTTAATTTTTTGAATTTATCCACAACTATGCTCAACCGCCGTGCCCGTCGCTCTATGAGCCAAATGAATGTGGTGCCGTATATCGACGTCATGTTGGTATTACTGGTGATTTTCATGGTGACAACACCGATGTTTTCACCTGGCATCGTTAATTTGCCAAGTGTCGGGCAAGCCGCGCAAGTGGAAAGTGAACCGATCCAAGTCACAGTCGACAAAGAGGGTCACTATGCTGTCAGCGATAAGGGAAAAACCGAAACAGCAACATCCTTAGACGCAGTCTTGCCACTGGTACAAGCCCACCTTGGCCCACAAGGACAACGACCCGTGGTGATTTCTGCTGACAAAACCGTTGCCTATGAAAAGGTAATGGATGTGATGTCTGTGTTACAAAAAGCAAATATTTCCCGAGTTGGCCTGCTGGTTAAAACCGAATGATGAAGCACGACAACGAGCAACATAATTGGCGTGGGTTAGCCATCTCTATTCTGCTGCACCTGCTGCTGTTAGGGGCTTTTTTGTTGCAATTTACTTCCCCACCCAAACCACAACCGAGTGCGATTGGTGTGGAGTTGTGGTCGGCACCACCGCCTCCACCACCGCCGCCATTGCTAGGTAGCCAAACCGCTACGACCAGCGCGGCCCCAGTGAGCGAAAGCAAGCCTACGCCACCACCGCCGCCGCCACCTGAAATCGAAGCACCCACGCCAACACCCACACCGCTACCCACACCACCGGTGAAGACGGATATTGCGCTGAAGAAAAAAGAGGTTGAGCCGGAAGTGAAAGAGAAGAAGGTCGAGCCACCAAAACCAAAAGAAGAGAAGAAAGAACCTGAGAAAAAAGTCGAAAAGAAAGTTGAACCGAAATCTGAAAAGAAACCCGAACCGGAGAAGAAGGTAGAAGAAAAAAAGGT
>NZ_JBSQVP010000023.1:0-35494 GCF_055136605.1 Aquaspirillum sp.
CTTTAGGCGAGTGCATGACACCTTCGGCAAAGCTGATGCGAATCACCGGATAGGACACCGACCAATCCCATTTATCGTGAATCCATAGCCCTTGAAACAGCGCCTCATTGCCTGCCCACAGTTCAGCTAAGGTATCAAGGAACAAGCTTTTACCGAAACGACGTGGACGGGATAAAAAGTAATGGCTGCCCTGTGTCACCAGTTGGTAAGCCATCGGGGTTTTGTCGATGTAGTAATGGTTGTCTTCGCGAATTTTAGCGAAGGTTTGGATCCCGATTGGCAGTTTCTTGTGCGGTAACATGATGTTCCTCAGACTTAGCTTTACAGACGTCGATCCATTTTGCCGCATGAACAATTGTGGCTAATTCATCTGGGGTGAGTTGAATCGCTGATTGGGCACTACCACAAGCAGGGTAAATAAACTCATAGTCTTGCAACGAATCATCAAGATAGATGGTTACGCCCTCGTTGACACCAAACGGACACACCCCACCCACTTGATGTCCGATCAATGCTTCCACCTGCTCTGGCGCTAACATCACCGGCTTAGTGCCAAAAGTTTGCTTAAATTTGCGGTTATCGATTCTTTTATCGCCACTGGCTACGACCAAAATGGGTTTACCGTTGACCATAAACGACAGTGTTTTCGCAATATGTGCAGGATCTGTGTTTAACGCCTTGGCAGCCAATTCAACTGTTGCACTGGACACAGAAAATTCCAAAATATCTTGGTCACGCTGCCAATTTTTCAGATAGGCACGGGCGCTTTCTAGACTCATTTTTTTCTCCAACAAAATAAAACATCATACGATTTTCTGCGCTAAATCCCAATCACAGCGGCTTTTAGCGGGAAAGTGCATAGCACTTCCTGTTCTTTGCAGGTACTATGTTTTTTTTCTTTGTATTTAAGGGTTTGACATGCAACGCTTGGCATTTCTCTCCGCCTGCTTATTTTCTGTGTTCACCGCCACTGCCCAAGCAGATGAAGCGCTGTTGATGCGTCCAGAAGTACAGGCTTTTATGGAACAAACCAGCCGAGAAAGAGGTGTGCCCCGCGATGTCATTGAAGCAACCCTTCGCGCTGTGAATACCAAGCCCTCGATTTTGAAAATTATGGATCGGCCATCGACGTCTCGGCCGTGGTATCAATTTCGGCCAAATTTTCTCAACACTGCTTTGATTGATGGCGGTGTCGCGTTTTGGGCAAAACACGCCAAAACATTGCAAGCCGTTGAACAACACTATGGCGTACCGGCAGAGATTATTGTCGCTATTTTAGGCGTCGAAACCCGTTATGGCCGTTTGAGTGGCAATTTTCGGGTCGTGGATGCCCTCAGCACCTTGGCCTTTGATTACCCACGCCGCGCCAGCTATTTCAACAGTGAATTGGCCGAATTTTTTCATTTAACCTTAGAAGAAAACGCCGACCCACTGTCCTTTGTTGGCTCCTATGCAGGGGCAATGGGAATGCCACAGTTTATGCCTTCAAGCTTCCGCAAGTGGGCAGTGGATTTTGATGGAGACGGTCACCGTAATATCTGGGCCAGCCCAGCCGATGCTATCGCCTCGGTTGCCAATTATTTGCAGAAACATGGTTGGCAAAAAGGCGCGGATGTTGTGTTGCCGGTAGATGCCTCAGAAGTGAAAGAACGTGAGCGTCTGGTGGCAGATAAATTTAATTTGCACTACAGCATTGCAGAACTCAAACAGCGTGGTTTAAAAACCCTCGGCGGGGAAGGCAATGATCGGGCTAAAGCGGTGTTATTCCCATTAGAAACCGCCGCAGGGGTCACCGAATACTGGATTGGTTTACAGAACTTCTACACCATCACCCGTTATAACAAGAGCACACTCTATGCGATGGCAGTGCATCAACTGGCAGAAGAAATCCATGATAAACGCCTCGCTGCCTTAGCTGCGGCTGCAAGCCAATAACGGGTCTGCTGCAATCTGCTAGAATCGGCCCCTATGAGCTATCAAGTCCTTGCCCGTAAGTGGCGCCCTAAACGTTTTGCTGACTTAGTCGGACAAGAGCATGTTGTCCGTGCCCTTGGCAATGCTTTAAATCAACAACGGCTACATCATGCTTATCTGTTAACCGGCACCCGTGGTGTTGGTAAAACGACCATTGCGCGTATTTTGGCCAAAAGCCTGAATTGTGAGCAGGGTGTCGGTGCAGAACCCTGTGGTGAATGCAGCGCGTGTGTACAAATCGACAGTGGCCGCTTCGTTGATTTATTAGAAATTGATGCGGCCAGTAATACCGGCATCGACAACATCCGTGAAGTGATTGAAAACGCCCAATATGCGCCCACAGCCGGACGTTATAAGGTGTATATCATCGATGAAGTTCACATGCTGTCGAAATCGGCTTTCAATGCCATGCTAAAAACATTGGAAGAGCCTCCCGCGCATGTGAAATTTATCCTTGCCACCACCGACCCGCAAAAAGTGCCGGTGACGGTATTGTCACGCTGTTTGCAGTTTTCCTTACGCAATATGACTGCACCACAAATTGCCAGCCACCTTAGCCATGTGTTGGAGGTGGAAGGGGTCAGCTATGACACACCCGCTTTGGTGCTGTTAGCGCGAGCCGCCGCAGGTTCGATGCGTGATGCGCTGTCGCTATTGGATCAAGCCATCGCGTATGGTTTGGGTGCCGTCGAGGAACAAGGTGTGCGGGCGATGTTGGGGGCGGTGGATCGACGACATTTATTTGCCTTGCTCGCTCACCTTGCCGCCGATGATGGCAGTGCACTGTTGGCCGAAGCCGAACAACTGGCCGCACAGGGCAGCAGTTTAGACACTGCGCTGAGTGAACTGGCCGTGGTATTACAACAAATTGCCCTAGCACAAACCGTCCCAACGGCCATTGACAACGATGAGCCTGAACGAGACAGTTTGTTTGCCCTCGCCGAGTTAATTCCAGCAGAAGATGTGCAACTCTATTACCAAATCGTGTTGTTAGGTCGGCGTGACTTACCGCTGGCACCAGACGATTATGCTGGTTTTACCATGACCCTGTTGCGCTTATTGGCGTTTCATCCCAGCCAACGCGCCCGCCATCTTACGCAGGCTGCCAGCACGCCACATTCGCCCACTGCTACAACAAGCGCCAGCAAACCAACTGCCACATCAACCCTGTCGCCGCCTGTCGCAACGAGCGCCACCGGCCCAGCGGCAGCCCGTGCCCTGCTCGATAAAATCCGTAATAACAAACAAGGCAGAAGCCCTGCCGTTACCGCGTCGGTGCCAACGGTAAACGAGCCACCACCCACACCACGCGCAACACCAGCGGCACCGCCCACACCAATTGCACCAGCGGTAACAATCGCGCCCCCCGTGCAACAAACACCGCCCCCTGTTTCACCTCCTTGGGAAGATTCACCGTCACCCGTGGTAGAAGTGGCGATGACAACAGACACCATTGCGCCCCCCGCTGCTAGCTGGCAAGGGGATTGGTATCAATTAGTGCACGCGGTTCGGCCACAGCTTGGCGCCGGACAAGTGGTGTTGCAACATGCTGAGTATTTGGGGCATCAAGGCGACGTATTCCGCTTGCGGATTCCCGAGGGACAACGTCGCTTAGTACAACAGTATCAAGAGAAATTGACCCAAATCATGCAGGATTATCTGGGTCACCCCGTACGATTAGCCATTGAATTTGGCACCATTGAAGGCGAAACCCATTTCAGCCAACAAGAACGCCTACGCCGTGAACAGTTGGAACAAGCACGGCAGGAGTTTGCCCAAGACGAAGTCGTTCAACAGTTGGTGAACACCTTGGATGCAGTGATTATTGAAGACTCAATTCGAGTTCTCACCCCACCACCGGCGCAAGCATAATGCGCCCTCTCTGTGATTGATTAAGGAGTGTTTGATGTTAAAAGGCGGCATCGCGGGTCTGATGAAACAGGCCCAGCAAATGCAGGAAAACATGAAAAAAGCCCAAGAGGAATTGGCCAAAATCGAAGTTGAAGGTCAATCTGGGGCTGGCATGGTCAAAATTGTGATGGCGTGTAACCACGACATCAGACGCGTGACCATCGACCCTGCTGTGATGGATGATAAAGAGATGTTAGAAGACTTGATTGCAGCGGCAGTCAACGATGCCAATCGTCGTGCCGAGACCACGTCGCAAGAGAGAATGGCAGGCTTTACAGCGGGTTTGAATCTGCCTCCCGGCTTCAAAATGCCTTTCTAATGATCCACAAGTGACCAACCAATGAACACGCCAATGTCTTTGGCGCAGCTGGTGTCTGCGCTGCGGGTGTTACCGGGGGTGGGGCCAAAATCTGCACTACGCATGGCCTATCACCTGCTGCAACACGACCGCAGCGGTGCGGCACAACTGGCACACGCGTTACAACATGCGCTCGATCATTTGGGCCATTGCCAACGTTGCCATACTTTTAGCGAAAGCCCGTTGTGTGATATCTGTCTGGATAGCAGCCGCGACCCACAGCGTTTATGTATCGTGGAAATGCCGGTTGATTTGTTGCGTCTAGAAGAAAGCCGTTGTTTCAACGGCTTCTATTTTGTCTTGATGGGACGGCTTTCACCATTAGATGGCATTGGCCCACAAGAGCTTCAACTCGACCGCTTACAACAACGCGCTTTAGATGGTGTGGTTCAAGAAGTCATTTTGGCGACTAATTACACTGCCGAGGGAGAGGCCACGGCTCATGTCATCAGCGAAATGCTGCGAGGACATGGTTTAACGGTCTCGCGTATTGCACGTGGTATGCCGGTCGGCGGTGAGCTGGAATTCACCGACCCGGGCACACTGGCACAAGCTTTTTACGAGCGTCGACACCTCGCCTCGTCTTAATTCTTTTTATTTTTGGACGCGAAATTTCCCATGCTCACTCTAAAACTGCAACATCAGCCACGGGCGCGTGGTGCTTTAGATTTACCGGGCTCAAAAAGTATTTCTAACCGCACCCTCTTATTGGCCGCGTTGGCAGAAGGGGAAACGCTGATTCATGGTCTGCTCGATTCAGATGACACACGGCGAATGCTTGATGCACTCACTGCGCTTGGTGTTGAAGTCGAAGAACAACCGATTGCCGGAGATTATCGGGTAAAAGGGGCAGGGGGAGCATTTCCGGTCAAAGATGCCAAACTTTTTTTAGGCAATGCCGGCACCGCCTTTCGCCCACTCACCGCTGCCTTGGCGTTGATGGGCGGACAGTATCACCTGTCTGGCGTGCCACGGATGCACGAAAGGCCAATTGGTGATTTGGTTGAAGCCCTCCACACTTTGGGGGCAAAAATTGAATACCTCGGCAACAGCGGTTTTCCTCCGCTGTTGATTGAACCGGCCACCATCACCGCCGGCGGTGTCGTAAAAGTACGTGGCGATGTCTCGAGTCAGTTTTTGACTGCACTGTTAATGGCACTCCCCCTAGCCCAACAAGCCACCCGAGTGGAAGTGATCGGCGAGCTGATTTCTAAACCGTATATTGATATTACCCTACGTTTGATGTCGAAATTTGGGGTCGAAGTCGCCCGTGAAGGCTGGCAAGCCTTTACCGTGCCGGCGCAAGCCTATCGCAGCCCAACAGAAATTTATGTTGAAGGCGATGCCAGTTCAGCCAGTTATTTCCTCGCCGCAGGGTTATTAGGGGGTGGGCCGGTGCGTGTACAAGGCGTGGGGGCCCATTCGATTCAGGGGGATGTGCGTTTTGCTGAAGCGTTGGCCGAGATGGGTGCAGTGATTCGCATGGGAGACCATTGGATTGAGGCAGAAGCACCCGCAGATGGCAAGGTCAAAGCCATTACCCTCGATTGCAATCATATTCCTGATGCGGCCATGACCTTAGCTGCGTGTGCATTATTTGCCGAGGGCGTCACCACCCTAACCAATATTGCCAGTTGGCGCGTCAAGGAAACCGACCGCATTGCAGCGATGGCAGCAGAATTACGCAAAGTCGGCGCACAAGTAGAAGAAGGGGAAGACTATATCCGTATCACGCCACCGCAAGTTTTCTTGCCAGATGCAGAAATTGATACGTATGACGACCATCGAATGGCCATGTGTCTGTCCTTAGTCAGCTTTGCCACTTCGGTCATTATTCGCGACCCTGATTGTGTGGCAAAAACCTTCCCACGCTATTTCGAAGCATTGGAAGCCATTCAAGCCCCTTAACAAAAAAACGCTCTGCTGACTGGCAGAGCGTTTTTGGTATCGCAAAGCAGAGGATTAGCTGCGGAACACGATGTCGCAGTTCAAGCCTACTTTTTGCAAACCAATGCGAGTTTCCAAGTTAATCACCAATGGGCTGCGTAAGTTTGCACGCAACTTGCCCATTGGGTCGGTTTGTTCTTGACCATCTTTGTAAACAATCACCAACACCGCTGCATCGTCAGCGGCTTTGAGCTGCAGAGCGTCAATTTCGGCAGGGGTCAGTTCAATTTCATAACGAACAGCCACTTCTTGAGCATCCACTACGCTGAACAGAATGTCTGCATCATCCAGCGACTGCATCCAGAAGACACGAGGGCTGTCGTTTTCTTCATGGAACAGCTTAAAGCGTGTGCAGCCCTCTAACCCTGGCAAACCAGCAGGGAAGTGTAATACAGTGTTTTCGTCAACTTCGACAGGGCCAAGCAAGCTAGATTGAAACAGCATCGGTCTCTCCTTGAAATGTAGGTGCAGATTCTGCACAGCGCTTATTCTGACACGATATTAACCTAGCTTGATAACAATTCTGTGACCCATTTGCCTTGTATCAGATGCAGTGATGCTAATTTGCTCAAACCACAGCATTTTGTTGTGCCTTATCCGAATGAAATAAGACTCATAGAATAGCCAACACAAACAACAGCATCACGCTATGCCAAACAACCCCTAGCAGTACGAAAGCAAAGTTTATGAATGTATTTGATGTCATCATTATCGGTGCCGGTGCCGCCGGTTTAATTTGTGCAGCAACCGCCGGTGCACGCGGTCGGCGTGTCTTGTTGTTAGACCACAATACAAAATTGGCAGAAAAAATCCGCATCTCGGGCGGTGGTCGTTGCAACTTTACCAACCTCGACATTCACCCCGACCGTTTTATTTCGGACAATCCGCACTTCTGTCGCTCAGCATTGGCACAGTTTAGCCAATGGGATTTTTTAGCGTATCTCAAAGAACATCGTATCCCGTGGCATGAAAAAACCCTTGGCCAGTTATTTTGTGACCACAGTAGCCAAGACATTATTGATATGCTGCACCAACGCTGCCAAGCCGCTGGGGTGGTGATGCAACTGGGTGTGTCGGTCCAAGATGTCAGCCGCAGCGATGTGTTTCAGCTCAACACCTCACAAGGACGCTTTCAAGCAGCGTCACTGGTGATTGCCACAGGGGGCTTGTCTATCCCACAAATTGGCGCCAGCCCATTCGGCTATCGTCTGGCTGAACAATTTGGCTTGGCGGTGACCGAACTCGCGCCTGCCTTGGTTCCTTTAACATTGCATCGCGAAGATTGTGAACAATTTGCGCCGCTGTCTGGGATTGCGCTGTCGATGTCGGCACAAGCCGAACACGGCCCAGCTTTTCGTGAAGCAGGGTTGTTGACCCATAAAGGGCTCTCTGGTCCTGCGATTTTGCAAATTTCCAGCTATTGGCGTGCAGGCGAAAGGGTGACGTTGGATTTAATGCCAGATCAGACTATCACCGACTTTATCGAGGCAGCCGAGCGACGTGACAAAACCTTGCTCAATCGTTTGGCAGAGTATTGGCCACGCCGGTTTGCCGAAGCGTGGTTACAACGGTTGGGCATTGATGGCAACAGTCGCCAACTCAGCAAAAAACACTTGGCACAGCTTGAACAAGCAGCCCATCAATTTCAATTACGCCCCAACGGTACGCAAGGTTACAAAAAAGCCGAGGTGACACGCGGTGGTGTCTCCACCCGAGAATTGAGCTCGAAAACCCTGATGGCACAACGGGTGCCAGGGTTATTTTTCATTGGTGAAGTGGTGGATGTGACTGGCTGGTTGGGGGGATATAACTTTCAATGGGCGTGGTCGAGTGGCGTCGTGGCAGGGCGAAACTGCTAAACTACGCAGCCACTCGTTATTGTGAAACGGTTTTGTTTCATGTCTGAATCCTTACCTGCCGACCCTTTATCTGAATTACGCCTACCGCCCCATTCCACCGAGGCAGAACAAGCCGTGCTTGGGGCGTTGCTGTTAGATAACAGCGCGTGGGAAAAAGTCGCTGACTTAATCATGGCACAAGACTTTTATCGCCATGAACACCGCCTGATTTGGTTGGCGATTGTACGGCTATTAGATGCCAGTCGCCCCGCCGATGCCCTCACCGTTTCCGAACGTTTACAGGCACAAAACGAATTGGAATTGATCGGGGGCTTATCGTATCTCGTCACGTTGACACAAAACACGCCTTCCTCAGCCAACATCAAGCGTTATGCCGAAATTGTGCGTGAACAATCGGTGATGCGGCAGTTGGTTTCGGTTGGCAACGAGATTGTGGAATCGGCTTTTAACCCACAGGGACGAGAAGCTGCCCAGCTGTTGGATGAAGCCGAATCCAAGGTGTTTCAAATTGCTGAAAGCAGTGCTCGCACGCAGCAAGGCTTTTTGGAAATGCCAGATATCCTCACCGAAGTCACCACGCGAATTGACCATCTCTATAGCCGAGACAATCCCGATGCGGTGACAGGCATTCCCACTGGGTTTATTGATATCGATGAGAAAACCTCTGGCTTACAACCCGGTGATCTGATTATTGTGGCGGGGCGGCCCTCGATGGGGAAAACCGCTTTTGCCATGAATTTGGCCGAGAATGTTGCGATTCAAACTGCGCTGCCAGTTGCCGTTTTTTCAATGGAAATGCCAGCCACCCAGTTGGCAACACGGATGATCGGCTCGGTTGGTCGGCTCGATCAACATAAATTGCGTACCGGTCGTTTTGACGATGAGGATTGGCAAAAATTTACCCACGCCCTAGGTGTGCTGGCGGATGCAAAAATTTTTATTGATGAAACCCCCAGCTTATCCGCGCTCGAGTTGCGCGCCCGTTCGCGGCGTTTAGCACGCCGTTTTGATGGGAAATTGGGGCTAATTGTGGTGGATTATTTACAGTTGATGAGCGGTAGCAGCCACGGTGCGCGCCAACAACAAAATCGTACAGCGGAAATTTCGGAGATTTCGCGGGCGATGAAAGGCTTGGCACGGGAACTCTCAGTGCCAGTGATTGCCTTGTCACAGTTAAACCGCTCGGTTGAACAACGGCCCAATAAACGGCCAATGATGTCTGATTTGCGTGAGTCGGGTGCCATTGAGCAAGACGCCGATTTGATTATGTTTATGTACCGTGATGAATACTACAACCCTGATTCACCCGATAAAGGTTTAGCCGAGGTGATTATTGGTAAACATCGGAATGGCCCAACGGGGATTGTGCGCTTGGCCTTCCGGGGGATGTATTCACGGTTTGAAAATGCGGTCCTCGATCCTAACCGCAGTTGGGACAGCCACGAATGATCGCAGTGATTCGATTTTTTTATAAAGAAAGGCAACTGTGATGAGTTACTACAACCATCATGTTTTTTTCTGTGTCAATCAACGTGCCGAGGGTGAACGGCAATGCTGTCACAATCATGGCGGCAGTGCGATGCTCGACTATGCCAAACAAAAAGTAAAAGCACTGGGTTTACTGGATAGCGGACGGGTTCGGGTACAAAAAGCGGGCTGTTTTGATCGGTGTGAACAAGGACCCTTGTTAGTGGTATATCCCGAAGCCATCTGGTATACCTTTGTTGACGAAGAAGATATTGATGAAATTTTGACTGAACATCTGCAACATGGTCGTATCGTTGAACGCTTGCGAGTGGCGGACCATGCTTAAGATGCCGGAAAAAATCACCATCGCTGGCCCAGTGGGTGGGTTAGACACGATCGTTGTGATGGCTAAAGGCCCGACACGCGGCATTGCGGTAGTGGCGCATCCCAACCCACTGCAAGGAGGTACACACACCAATAAGGTGGTGCAAACCTGTGCGAAAAGCCTGTCACAGCTTGGCTATACCGTTTATTGTCCGAATTTACGCAGCGTGGGCGCCAGCGAGGGCGAACACGACTATGGCCGAGGTGAAGTAGAAGATGTGTTAGCGGTCATCGACTTTGCCCAGCAACAGCATGGGACCGCTTTGCCGTTGGTGTTGGCGGGGTTTTCCTTTGGTGGTTTTGTCATGAGTCATGTCCGCCAACGGGTTGCAGCTCAACGGTTGATTTTGCTTGGCCCTGCTGTGAACCGTTATGAAATACAAGTCGCCGAAGTCCCACCAGATACGTTGGTGATTCATGGAGAAGAAGATGAGGTGATCCCGTTAGCTGATGTATTGGTATGGGCACGGCCACAACAGCTACCGGTGGTGGTCTTTCCCGGTGCAGGCCACTTTTTTCACGGCAAACTCATCCCACTCGGCCAGCTATTAAACCGGCTATTAGCACCAACGAACTAATTTGTCTCTTCACTCACCGCTGGTTCGACTTGGCAGCGGTGAGCACACCATCCCCAATAAATATAAAATTTACTTGCAATAAATCAAAACAAAAATAAAATAACAAAAACACAGCAAAAGATAAATAGATCATTTTTGCGATAAGCTCTCTCGATCTCCCCGCAAAGGTTCACTCACTCATGTACGTCGCCGCAGATCCCTTTGAGACGATTCGGCCCAAAGTGCTGATAGTTGAAGACAGTTTGATGATGCTCAAACGTCTGACTAAATTACTTTATTCCGCAGGATTTGCCCCGACAGTGGCAATGAACCTACAAGAAGTGGAACAGATTTTAGCGACCGACGGCGATTTCTTTGCTGCTGTGGCTGATTATTGCCTACCGGATGCCATCGAAGGGGAAATCCTACCCTTATTGATTGACGCCAATATTCCGACGCTCGCCCTGACCGCACACAGCGACATTTCTATCCGCGATAAAATCCTCGCCCTCTCGGTGGTGGACTATGTCCCGAAAGACAGCCCTGCGGCACTGGAATATGTAGTACGGATGCTGAACCGACTGCAAAAAAATCCCAATATCGGCGTGTTAATTGTTGATGATGCTGCGTTGATGCGGAATTACCTACGGCATTTACTCGAACGGCAGCATTATCAAGTGTTCGAAGCAAATAGCGCCCAAGCAGGGTTGAACGTGTTGCTTCAAGAGCGCAGTATTCGTTTAGTGCTCACCGATCAAGATATGCCGGGGATGGATGGGATGCGCTTTGCCAGCGAAATTCGGCGACGGTATGGCAATAATCGCTTGTCGATTATTGGTATTTCTGGGCTGACTAATCCGGTCATCAGCGCCCGTTTTATCAAAGCAGGTGCAGATGATTTTATGCACAAACCGTTCAGTCCCGAAGAGTTCTTTTGTCGTATCACGCGCAACATTGAATTTATCGAGAATGTGCAAGCACTCGAACATGCAGCCAATCGAGACCCGCTCACCAATTTATCAAATCGGCGTCATTTTTTAGATCAGATGGCGCGTGTCAAAGGCGAATATTGTGTTGCCATCAGTGACATTGATTTTTTCAAACAAGTCAATGACACCTATGGCCACGATATAGGCGATGTTGCCATTCAATTTGTCGGGCAGTTATTGCAAGAACATTTTCCCGATGGTTTAACCGCCCGCTTTGGTGGGGAAGAATTTGTGACGGCGATTGCCAATGGCAACATCAGTGATTTTGTCAGCCGTTTAAACGATGTGCGACAACAGCTTATGCATCGACCTGTCACCACTCCACAAGGAGAACTCCGGCTTAATATCAGCATTGGTGTTTCTGCAGTCACAAAACACAGTCTTACCGCAACACTCAAACAAGCCGATGAAGCCCTCTATCTCGCGAAACAACAAGGACGCAACCAAGTACAACTCGCCGGCTGAGGTTGCCGCCCTTATTTGGTAACCAACACCAGCTCTAACATACGTTCTGCTAATTCATCCACTGATAATTCCCCTTCACGGCGGAACCATTGCACTGACCAATGCAAACTGCCTAACAACGTGCGGCGTAATAAGCGGGTATCGGGCTTGACCAAGCCCACTGCTGCCGCCTCGTCTAAAGCCTGTTGCCACAGCGCTTCGTAGCGATCACGCAAAATAATCAGCCCCGGACGCTGTTCTTCTGACACACTGCGCCACTCGTATAACATGACCTCTAGTGCAGCTTGGTTTTCGCCCAATAAAGAGTGCAGATGCACCCGAATCAAGGTGGCCACTTTATCGCGAGGATGTTGCACCTCGGCCAATGCAGCCGCCAGCTGTTCTGTGGTATTGCTAATCCCCAAGGCCATCACAGCGACCAGAATTTCTTCTTTAGTTCGAAAATGATAGAACAAGCTACCCGACTGCAACCCTACCGCATTACCAATATCACGCACCGTGGTTCGTTCATAACCACGATCACGAAATAGACGTGCAGCCGCACGTACAAGCTCCATACGACGAGAATTTTCTTCGGTAGAAACAAGCATTCCTCATCTGTCCTTTAATATACTGCCGGTGCCTTTAGGCAAGCAGCCAGTGTTCTACCTGTTGGTACACTTGGGCTGGCTGAAGTTGTTGCAAACAATCAGTGTGTTTTAACGGACATACCCGTTCAAAACAGGGACTGCAAGATAAATTTAATGACATAATACTCGCCCGCTCGGTTAATGGCGGGGTAAATTCTGGGCTAGATGAGCCATACAACGCGACCAAAGGCACACCAAGTGCCGCAGCAATGTGCATTAAACCCGAATCGTTACACACCGCCACCTTGGCACAGGCCAATAAATCAATCGCCTCTTCCAATGTGGTTTTACCACATAAATCGACTACCGCCGGCAAAGGCGCCAGCTCACGAATCGCCGTCCCAAACTCGGCATCTTTCGGTGAACCAAAAATCCACACCTGATGTCCTGCCGCCACCGCTTGTTGTGCAACAGCCGCAAAATGTGCCACCGGCCACCGTTTTGCGGGGCCGTATTCTGCCCCCGGACACAATGCCACCACGGTTTTTTCTAACCCTAAACCATAACGCGCCAAAACAGTGGCAGGCACCGGCTTGGCTTGTAGAATAGGAAACGGCAAGGGTTTGTTTACGGTTGTTTTAGGCGGTTCGGCCAAGGCCAAAAAACGCTCTAACATACTCGGCAAAGCGGTTTTATCCAGCTTGCGCGCATCGTTTAATAAACCATAACGCATTTCCCCCACCCAACCAGTACGACAGGGGATGCCCGCAAACCAAGGAATCAGCGCCGATTTCAGTGAATTGGGTAAGACAATCGCTTGTTGATAGCCCTCTTGCGCCAGCTTACGCCCCAAACGGTAGCGATCGCGCAAACGCAGTTGGCCGTGAGCAAAAGGGTTTTCGATCACCCGCCGAATTTCTGACATCCGACCATGTATCGCCGCTGTCCATGCAGGTGCCAAGACATCAATCACCGCCTCGGGATGGCGTTGTTGCAAACGCCGATAAAGCGGTTGCGCCATGACCGCATCCCCAACCCAAGCAGGCGTGAGCACTAAGATTTTTTTGATCATTGTAATAAGCAAAAAAGGTGCGGACACGCCGCACCTTACCGACAGGGGTCGGAATGATAAAAAGCAATCGGCTTAGTGATGTTTCTTCACTGGGCCAACCAGCTTGTAGCGAGTGCCACAGTATGGGCATTGCACTTCACCATTCTCACTACGATCAATCGCCAAGAACACCCGAGGGTGTTGATTCCACTTCACCATATCGGGCATTGGGCAATGTAGGGGCAAGTCATCGCCTTTGACTTCAATGTATTTGGCGCGGTTTTCTTTCAAAGCACTCATACCATCATCCTTACGCGATATAGGTCAGCCAATCAGCATGGCTTTCATCTTGACCTTTAACACAAGCGAAATAGCGTTTTTGCAGTTCTGTGGTGATAGGACCGCGCACGCCTTCACCAATTGGGCGACGGTCTAGTTCGCGAATTGGTGTCACTTCAGCAGCCGTGCCAGTGAAGAACGCTTCATCTGCGCTATACACTTCGTCACGGGTGATACGTTTTTCGATCAACTCCAACCCCATCTCAGCCGCTAATTGCACAATCGTATCGCGGGTGATGCCTTCTAAGGCGCTGGTCAGGTCTGGGGTATAGAGTTTGCCTTTACGCACGATAAAGATATTTTCGCCCGAGCCTTCAGCAACAAAACCATCCACATCCAACAACAAGGCTTCATCATAGCCATCGGCAGTGGCTTCGTTGTTTGCCAAAATCGAGTTCATGTAGTTGCCATTGGCTTTGGCTTTACACATTGTGATGTTGACATGGTGGCGGGTAAAGGAACTGGTTTTGACACGAATCCCTTTTTCCAAACCCTCTTCACCCAAATACGCGCCCCACGGCCATGCGGCCACAATCACGCGCACATCGTTTTTCATCGGTGCCACGCCCAGCTTGCCAGAACCGTAAAAAGCCATAGGACGGAAATAGCAGGATTTGAGTTGATTTGCCTTTACCACATCAAGGTGTGCTTGATTGATTTCTTCTTTTGAGAAGGGCAAATCCATACCCAAAATTTTGGCAGAACGGAATAAACGGTCGGTATGGTCTTGCAAGCGGAACACGGCTGGGCCACGCGCAGTTTCATATGCGCGCACCCCTTCAAACACGCCCATACCGTAGTGTAAGGTGTGGGTCAGTACATGGGTGTTTGCTTCGCGCCAATCCACCAATTTGCCGTCGTACCAAATGAAACCATCGCGGTCAGCCATTGACATCTTAGATTACTCCGTCCGAGTCGTTGTATAGAATAAAGCGTTTAATTTTGACATCGTTCCCAGCTTAAAAGCTAGCGATTCCTACAGTTTACCCAAAGCGACGATCAGCAACAAAGGGGTTGCTGCGGCGTTCTTCACCAAAGGTTGAATCTGGGCCATGCCCCGGAATGAAACTGACATCATCTCCCAAGGGGAAAAGTTTGTCGCGGATTGACGCCACCAAGGTATCGTGATTGCCACCGGGAAAATCACTGCGGCCAATTGAACCAGCAAACAACACATCCCCCACCCATGCCTGTTTCGCCTCACGGTCAAACAACACCACATGACCGGGCGTATGTCCCGGGCAGTGAATCACCTCGAATTGGCGTTCACCACAAGCGATCACTTCCCCCTCTTGTAACCATTGGTCAGGTTGCAAGGCAGGCGTAAAAGGAAAGCCAAACATCTGCGATTGTCGCGGCAAGCCATCTAACCAATACTGATCGGCAGGATGTGGCCCCCACACAGGGATGTTCAATTCTGCTGCTAACGCTGCGCTACCGCCAACATGGTCAAGATGGCCGTGGGTGAGAATAATTTTTTCCACTGTCACACCGACCTGAGCAATAGCGGCCATAATGATAGCGACATCACCACCCGGATCGATCACCACCGCTTTCTTAGTCACATCACACCACACCAAAGAACAGTTCTGGTCGAAGGGAGTCACGGGAATAACACGATTGCCCATTTTTTACGCTCACAAAGTTTGTTGGGCATAGCGTTCTACGCCCTCTGCCACGGTGAGGAATGGCTCTTGATAGCCCGCCTGACGCAATAAAGAAATATCAGCACAGGTATAGCTTTGATATTTCCCTTTGAGTGCCTCAGGGAAATCAATGTATTCCACAATCCCTTGCGCCACCATATCGGCCAACGACAACGCAGCTTCACCCTGTTGTGCGCGACAAGCATTGACTGCCGCTACCGCCACGGCATTGAATGGCTCGGCACGTCCGGTGCCGAGGTTAAAGATGCCGGATTTTTCTGGATTGTCGAGGAAGAACAAGTTGACCTTCACCACATCTTCTACCGAGACAAAATCTCGACTTTGCATCCCTTCGGCATAGCCGTCATACGCCCCAAACAGTTTAACTTTGCCAGTGTCGCGGTATTGATTGAAGTGGTGGAAAGCAACCGATGCCATCCGGCCTTTGTGCTGTTCATGGCGACCATAGACATTGAAATAGCGGAAACCAGCCACTTGTGCTGATAAACCTTGGTTGATCCGGCGGCGCACATGCTGATCAAACAGGTATTTTGAGTAGCCATAGACATTTAATGGCGATTCAAATTCGCGTGACTCAACAAACACTTGTCCACCGCCATACACCGCTGCACTGGAGGCATACAAGAAAGGAATGGCATCTTGCTGGCAATATTCGAGCAAACTAATGGAGTATTGATAGTTGTTTTCCATCATATACTTACCATTGTGCTCCATGGTATCGGAACATGCGCCTTGGTGTAGAATGGCCATGATTTCACCATCCCACGTCCCATCTAACAGCATCTCAATAAAATCGGTTTTATCGATGTAATGACTGATTTCACAATCCACTAAATTGCGAAACTTCATCCCATCCGTTAAATCATCAACGGCAATAATGCGATTTTCACCGCGTTCATTCAGTGCACGAACCAAATTTGAGCCAATAAAACCAGCGGCTCCAGTCACAACGATATACATAATTTTTCCTTTATGCGTGCTGGTGTAGCGCGTGTTGTAATTCAGCGGCACTGACCGTTGCCGTGCCTAATTTTCCAACCACAATGCCAGCAGCCACATTCGCCAAGCCCATTGCTTCAGGAAGGGCCACCCCCGCCGCTAACATCAAACCCAAACTGGCAATCACCGTATCACCCGCCCCCGAAACATCGAATACTTCACGCGCTTGGGTCGGGACATGCACTGCCTCGCCAGCCTCACGGAACAGGCTCATGCCTTCTTCGCTGCGGGTAACCAATAATGCCTGTAAGGCCAATTGTTGCCGCAGTTGTTGGGCACGCTCACTCAGTTGTGCCTCACTCTGCCATGCCCCAGCGACTTGTTTAAATTCACTTTTATTCGGTGTTAACAACGTGGCACCGGCATACTTTTGCCAATCATCCCCTTTAGGGTCGATCAACACGGGCTTACCCGCCTGTTGTGCCAATGCAATCATTTTCGCCACATGCGTTAAACCGCCCTTACCGTAATCCGATAAAATCACCACATCATGCTGTGGTAACTGTTGGGCAAAATCATCAAGTTTATCGGCTAACACTTCATGGCTAGGTTCGGCCTCAAAATCGAGCCGAATAAGCTGTTGTTGACGAGCGACCACACGCAGTTTCACCGTCGTATCCAATTCTGGATCGCGTCGAAACGATACTTGTACCCCATCATGGCGCAGGAGTTTTTCTAAAGTAAACGCAGCTTCATCATCTCCCACCACCGACAACAACGTGGCTTGTCCACCCAAACAGACGATATTACGCGCCACGTTTGCCGCCCCGCCGGCGCGTTCTTCACCGCGTTGAATACGCGCCACTGGCACTGGCGCCTCTGGTGAAATTCGGCTCACTTCACCGAACCAATAGCGGTCCAGCATCACATCACCCACCACTAACACACGCGCTGCTTGCAAGCGCGCCAGCTCAGGCATTTGCACCCGCATACCGACTCCTCACTGTCCGATGGCTGGATGCCGCACTGCGGCACGGCCAATCGGAAAATACGTCAAACCTGCTTCCACCATCGCAGCAGCAGGATAAAGATTGCGGCCATCAAAAATCGTTTTATCTGTTAATTGACGTGCCAATAAGCCAAAGTCGGGACTACGAAATTCTTTCCACTCCGTCACAATCACCAACGCATCCGCCGCCTGTAGGGCAGCTTCCATCCCCGAAGCCCAGTACAGTTGAGGAGAAACAGGCAACCGTTTACGCGCTTCGTCCATCGCAACAGGGTCGTATACTGTGACCTTTGCGCCAGCGGCTAATAACCCAGCGATTAAGGTTAAGCTTGGTGCTTCGCGCATATCATCGGTATTCGGCTTAAAGGCCAAGCCCCACACAGCAAAGTGTTTAGCGCGTAAATCTGCGCCATAGTGCGCGGTGATTTTCTGCAACAACACCTGTTTTTGTGCTTCATTCGCCGCTTCAACAGCCTGCAAAACCCGTAAAGGCATCTGATTTTCTGCTGCTGTGCGCAATAAGGCCTGCACATCTTTCGGAAAACAGGATCCACCATAGCCACAGCCGGCATACAAAAAGTGGTAACCAATTCGAGGATCCGAGCCAATCCCTTGCCGCACCTGTTCGATATCCGCCCCGAGTGTTTCCGCCAACAAAGCCAACTCATTCATAAACGAAATGCGCGTGGCTAACATCGCATTGGCTGCATATTTCGTCAGCTCAGCCGAACGAATATCCATCACCAATAAACGATCATGATTGCGTTGGAAAGGGGCATATAAACGGCGCATTTTTTCTGCTGCTCGCGCATCTTCCACCCCAACCACAATGCGGTCTGGCTTCATAAAATCTTCGATTGCGGCCCCTTCTTTCAAAAACTCGGGATTCGACACCACGGCAAACGGTAAAGCACACTCACGCAATGCCAATTCTTCTGCAATCGCCGCTTTGACCTTATCCGCAGTGCCAACAGGGACAGTCGATTTATCCACCACAATTCGTTCTGCTGGCATATAACGGCCAATCGCACGCGCAGCAGCAAGAACATATTGCAAATCAGCGGAACCATCTTCATCGGGAGGTGTACCAACCGCAATAAATTGAATATCGCCATGTGCCACAGCAGCAGGAATGTCCGTGGTAAACGATAGCCGGCCGGCTGCTGCATTGCGTTTCACCATCGCCTCAAGACCGGGCTCGTAAATCGGGATACCGCCGCCTTGCAATAAGGCGATTTTTGCCGGATCAACATCCAAACACAGCACATGGTTACCCACTTCGGCCAAACATGCACCGGTCACCAAGCCGACATAGCCGGTACCAACAACCGTGATTTTCATGCCGATAGCCCAAGCTCTTGATGAATCGCTTGTAACGCTTGCACCGGATCTGCCGCTTGGGTAATAGGGCGACCAATAACTAGATAGCTTGAACCAGCCGCCATCGCCGCAGCAGGGGTCATAATACGATGCTGATCGTTGCTGGCACTGCCTTGTGGCCGAATCCCCGGGGTCACCAAGGTAAACGCAGGCCCAAGCGTCTGACGTAATAAACCGGCTTCTTGCGCCGAACATACGACACCATCCATACCACTGCTTTGTGCCAAGGTAGCCAACCGCATCACTTGTGTTGCCGCATCTGGTAAACCCAACTCAGTCAAATCAGTTGGTGTCATGCTGGTCAATACAGTCACCGCGATTAACAACGGCGGTTGACTGATATTGGCGAGGGCTTCACGCGCAGTTTCCATCATCTGCCGACCACCACTGGCATGTAAATCCACCATCCATACCCCTAACGATGCCGCCACACGGCAAGCGCTGGCGACGGTGTTTGGAATATCGTGGTATTTCAAATCAAGAAAGACATCAAAACCACGGGCAACTAGCGCCTCGACTAATGCAGGCCCAGCCGCGGTGAAAAGTTCTTTACCCACTTTTAAGCGGCAACTCGCCGGCGGTAAACGTGATACAAAGGCAAGGGTTTCTTGTGCATCGGGAAAGTCGAGGGCAACAATCACCGGGGAGGCCGTCACAGCGGCAGCAGCAGGAGCAAGGGGATTCATTCACACACACTCAAATCAATCAGGAGAAACCCACGCACATTACGACTCGGTGCGATTGGGAGTAAAAGTTTCCCACTCATTACAAGCAGGACAATGCCAAAAAAAGGTTTTCGAGCGAAATTGACAGCGTTTACAACGATGGACACTCAAGCGCTTCACCTGCGTCAGGACAAGATCACGCGCTAATTCGGCATCCTGCCGACTATCCGGCGTCAGCGAGGCAAAACGCGCATCAATCAACTTTGCCATCCCTGCCAAGGTTGGACGGCGATGTACGGCATCACGCAAAAAGTCGAGTGCGGCTTCGTCTCCCTCACGCTGGGCAATACGCGGATATAACAAGTCGATTAAATCGAGTTCGGGGAAGGTTTGTAAGAAACCACGCAACAAGGCCAACCCCTCAGTTGGTTTTTCTAATCGTTCATAAGCATCTAATAAACGCTCAGCCACCAAGGTCAGATATTCTGGGTTTTGCTTTTCTACCCGTAGCCACGCCTCAATCGCTGCCTCAGTTTGACCAGCGACTAATTCGATATCACCAGCGATCAAACTGGCACGAGCAGAACGACGATTGGCGGTTAATGCCTCGGCAAGATAATTACGCGCCTCGTCTAACTGCGATTTGAACAACGCAGCCTGTGCCAACTCGCAATAAAATTGTGACAACTCATGCTGATAGCTCATGGCCTCACTACGCAGCGCCCGTGCCATATCAATGGCTCGTGTCCAGTTGCGCTCTTGTTGATAGATTGCCAACAGATGTTGCCGCGCTTCTTGTGCAAAAGGTGTCGGTTCCAAACTCAACAACAACTCTTCGGCGCGATCCACCAACCCCGCCCGCAAAAAGTCCTCGGCCAACTCCAAGCGCACACGGTCTTTTTGATTAGCAGGCAGTTCTTGATCGTCCAACATACGTTGATGGAGACGAATCGCGAGGTCGTTCTCTCCACGACGGCGATGCAAACGCCCCACCGCCAGCTCTAATTCAAACGCTTTGGGATTGGCTCGTGCTACCTCGGTCAATTCACGCACAGCAACTTCGGTGTTGTCGTCCAATAGAGCATGTAACCCACGGAAATAGGCAGAAGGAACGGCCTTAGCTTGTGCCAACACCGCACGCATATCAATCCGTGCCGCTAACCAGCCCAAGCCAAAAAATGCCGGAAAGACCAATAACCACCACAGTTCAAAATCCTGCACCGGCTGCTCTCTTATTCAAAAAACAAAAAATAGTGTCAGTTAGCAATGGCATCACTCGGGTCATCCACCACCGACGACATCGGTGCACTGCGTTGTCGCAATTCTTTTTTCAACACCGTTAGCTCACGCCGTAACCGCAAGTAATAGACAAAACCAGCCATTAAACCCAAGGCGGCACCTGTCGAGAAAAAAGCCAATAACAAGACAATCAGCGGGGCTTCCCAGACATAACCAAGGAAAAGATGTAAGGTCACGGGCAGCGTATTTTGCATCGCCAACGCCAGCAACAAGATAAAGACCAATAGCTTGAGCGCCCAAATCACATAACGCATGGCAGCCTCTATAAATGGGTTAGGCCCGATAGTGTAAACCAACGGGCCTAACAATGAAAAACGCCGTGAATTACTTCACGGCGTTTTCCTCAGATGAGAGCCAAAGCTCAAGCATTCGTTTGTGCGTGGGCATCGACACGTTCACGCAGTTCCTTACCTGCTTTGAAGTGTGGCACATACTTTTCAGGTACAGACACACTGGCACCAGATTTGGGATTGCGACCTAAACGCGGAGGACGGTAGTTGAGATCGAAACTACCGAATCCACGAATCTCTATTCTTTGCCCACGAGCAAGGCTGGTTGCCATCGCATCCAAGATGGCCTTGACGGCCATCTCAGCGTCTTTAGCAACCAGTTGCGGATAACGTTCTGCGAGCTTGGCAATCAGCTCGGATTTGGTCATCACGATTCCGCTTACTCGTTACCGCCAGACAGTTTAGCTTTCAGCAGTGCACCTAAGTTGGTGGTACCTGCGTTACCTGCTGCATCTGCCTGCAAGGATTTCATTGCACCAGCTTCTTCAGCGGCATCTTTAGCTTTGATCGACAACTTAATCGAACGGTTCTTACGGTCGATATTGATGATCATCAGCTCTAATTCGTCGCCGTCTTTGACGTGGGAACGAATGTCTTCAACGCGGTCACGCGACACTTCGGAAGCAGGTAAGTAACCTTCAACGTCACCATCCAACGCAATCGTCGCGCCTTTGGCATCAGCAGATTTCACTACGCCTTTAACAATTGCGTTTTTGTCGTGCATTGCGATGAAGTTGTTGAAAGGATCGCCATCCAACTGTTTGATGCCCATGGAGATGCGCTCGCGCTCAACGTCGATTGCCAACACCACGGCTTCAACTTCGTCACCTTTCTTGAACTTACGCACGGCTTCTTCGCCAGCTTCGTTCCAAGACAGATCAGACAAGTGCACTAAACCATCGATGCCACCAGGCAAGCCGATAAACACACCGAAGTCGGTGATCGACTTGATGGTACCGGAGATTTTGTCGCCTTTTTTGTAGTTAGCAGCAAAATCATCCCATGGGTTTGGCATGCACTGTTTCATACCCAAGGAGATACGACGACGATCTTCGTCGATTTCCAAGATCATGACTTCAACTTCATCACCCAAAGCAACCACTTTGGATGGGTGAACGTTCTTGTTGGTCCAGTCCATTTCGGAGACGTGCACCAAGCCTTCGATACCTTGTTCGATTTCGACGAATGAGCCGTAGTCGGTCAAGTTGGTCACGCGGCCAAACAGACGGGTGCCGGAAGGATAGCGACGGGACAGACCCACCCATGGATCTTCGCCCAACTGTTTGAGACCCAAGGAAACGCGGTTTTTGTCTTGGTCGAATTTGAGCACTTTGGCTTCGACTTCATCACCCACAGCCAACACTTCTGTTGGATGTTTAACACGGCGCCATGCCAAGTCGGTGATGTGCAACAGACCATCGATACCACCCAGATCAACGAACGCGCCGTAGTCGGTGATGTTTTTAACCACGCCTTTAACAATCGCGCCTTCCTTGAGGTTTTCCAGCAACGCTTTGCGTTCTTCACCCAAGGTTTCTTCCAGCACAGCGCGGCGGCTCACCACAACGTTGTTGCGTTTGCGATCAAGTTTGATCACTTTGAATTCAACTTGCTTGCCTTCGTAAGGTGTGGTGTCCTTCACTGGACGGGTATCCACCAACGAACCAGGCAAGAAAGCACGGATACCGTTGACCATCACGGTCAAACCACCCTTCACTTTACCGCTGATCAGACCAGACAGGATGGTACCGGCTTCGAGCGCTTCTTCCAGCTCAATCCAAGCTGCCATGCGTTTTGCTTTGTCGCGGGACAGTTTGGTTTCGCCATAGCCATTCTCGAGGCTATCGATAGCAACAGTCACGAAGTCGCCGATTTCAACTTCAACTTCGCCTTTGTCATTTTTGAATTCATCAACCGGTACCAAAGATTCGGATTTCAAACCGGCATTCACAGTGACAAAGTTTTGGTCGATTGCGACCACTTCAGCAGTGATCACCTCACCAGCTTTCATGTCCTGACGGGTCAGGCTTTCCTCAAACAGGGCGGCAAAGCTTTCCATTACGGGGGTGGTAGTCATGTAAAAAATACTCAATAGGTGGAGAAAAACCCCACCGGGGTTAGTTAAAAAACACTGTCGTGATCCTCACATCACCACAGCAAACAACCACTTCACTCAAGGCAGAGCACGATACCAAGCTAAAACCTGTGCCACAGCAGTGGCGATGTCCAGTTCAGTGGTATCCAGTAAACGCGCGTCGTGTTCTTGTCGCAACGGGGCAACCGAGCGAGAGGCATCACGCGCATCACGCGCTTCAATGTCTTGTTGAAGGCGTGCGAGGTTAGCAGATTGGCCCTTTTCTATCAACTGCTTATACCGTCTTTGCGCGCGTTCTTCGGCAGAAGCTGTCAGAAAAATCTTTAAAGTGGCATCCGGAAACACCACTGAACCCATATCACGGCCATCAGTGACCAGCCCGGGCGCTTGGCAAAAATCGCGTTGACGTTGTAATAATGCCGAGCGAACAGCTGGCAAAGCGGCGATTTGCGAAGCGCCAGCCCCGATTTCCTCTCCACGAATGAAATCGTCACAATCTTGGCCATCTACACAAGCACGTCCCTGTTCAAACGACAGCGGCAAACGCACGGCCAATAAGGCAAGGCGAGCTTCGTTATCCCATGCCACTTGTTTCTGTTGTGCATATAACGCCAGCACGCGGTACAAAGCCCCTGAGTCTAAATAATGAAACCCCAATGCGGCCGCAACGCGGCTGGCCACCGTACCCTTACCGGAAGCGGACGGGCCATCAATGGTAATCACAGGAAACGACATATTTTTCACCCGAAACAAAAACGATATTTTAGTTGTTTTAGCCGCATTTTCTCGACTTTATCCGTGGGCATGGTCGGTATTAGGAGAAAATCGTGCCAAGACATGCTGCGCCATGCCATTGGCCAATTGTTCCTCGGCAAAAAACACTGTCCCACCTTCTTTTTCAAATAACAGCGATTCCTCCTCGCTATGGCTACGCAACACCACCTCGATATTGGGGTTCAGCATTTTCGCAGTTTCTATCATTTGCCGAATCACCAACGGATCGGGGCAAGCAGCGACCAACATCGCTGCATTGGCAATATGGGCTTGAATCAACACCGCCGGGTCTGTCACATCACCTGAGACGGCAGCCATGCCCTGTTGCCGCAAGGCTTCAACCACTTCGCGATTTTGTTCCGCGACAACAAAGGGAATACCGCGTTCTTTTAAGGCAGAGGCAATCCGGCTACCGACTCGGCCATAGCCGACTAACACCACCTGTCCCGATAAAAAATGACGCTCGGTGCTCATTGGCAGCTCTGCATACGGGTCTTGCCGCTGTTCCAATTGCCGCGCCCATGCCGAACGGGCCAACAGCCATTTTTTCAGCGGTTGCACCAAGGTAAACAGCAGAGGGTTTAAGGCAATCGAAATCAACGCCCCCGCCAATACCAAGCTCATGCCTTCTTGCGGTAACAAACCCAGCGCCAATCCCAAACCAGCCAAAATAAACGAAAATTCGCCAATTTGAGCCAAGCTAGCCGCCACGGTTAACGCCGTGTTAAAGGGATAACGGAACAACAAGACTAAACCGACAGCGGCTAAGGTTTTGCCAAACATAATAATCAATACCGTCGCCAACACCTGCACCGGTTGTTCCATGATAATTTTCGGGTCGAATAACATCCCCACCGAGACAAAGAACAACACTGAGAACGCATCACGCAGTGGCAGCGACTCTTCTGCTGCCCGATGGCTAAACTCAGATTCGCGCATCATCATGCCGGCAAAAAAGGCACCCAGTGCAAACGACACGCTGAACAACATCGCAGCACCGTAGGCAATACTGATCGCTGCAGCAATCACCGCCAAAGTGAACAATTCACGCGAACCCGTCCGCGCCACCTGCCACAACAACCACGGCATCACCCGCCGCCCCACCACCAACATCAAGGCAATAAACGCAAATACCTGTAACAAAGTCTGGCCGATGGTGATCCAAATCGCTGTGTCACTCGCACCAGTATTAGCCGTTTGACTGCCTAAAATGCCGGCCAATGGCGGCAGCAAGACCAAAATCAACACAGTCGCTAAGTCTTCAACCACCAACCAGCCCACGGCAATACGACCATTCATGGTGTCTAAAATGCCGCGTACTTCAAGGGCTTTGAGCAACACCACGGTACTGGCACACGATAATGACAAGCCAAAGACCAGCGCCTGTCCCCACGGCCAGCCCCACCACGACGCCACCATCATGCCGAGGATAGTCGCAATCGACATTTGCACCACCGCCCCCGGTACAGCGATTCGCTTCACCGCCAATAAATCACGCATCGAAAAATGTAGGCCCACACCAAACATCAACAACATCACGCCGATTTCAGACAGTTGGCTAGCAATATGCACATCCGCAACAAAACCGGGCGTACCGGGGCCAATCATAATGCCGGCCAGTAAATAGCCAACCAAAGCCGGCAAGCGCAGTCGTTCAGCAATGACCCCCAAGACCAAGGCAATGGCAAAACCGGAGGCAATCGTAGTAATCAAGGAAATATTATGTTCCATCGCGGTTCACCTATCTGTTTTTACTAAGACATGGCAGCCATTAAAACAGCGTAAGATTAGAAAAAACTTAGACGAGGCTATTTTTTTCTTCTCTAAGCAAGTTTTTTACTCTTACCGCAAAAAAACCATTTCAAAACAAAACATTAAAAATGTTTACTTGAACGCCAAATCGACCACATCAACCATAAACTGTTGGCAAATGCCACTAAAAAACCAAGAAAACCAAACAACGGCAGACCAAACAGCATGGGGCCGGCATCCACTGTCATCACAATCGACGAGCCGATAATTAAACACCCAGTAACAATCCCCATGGTCAGACGATTCGCACTTTTATCTAACTGTTGGCCAAAGTGGTCGAGCCGTTTTAGGTCTAAATCAATGCGGAACTTACCGCGTCGAATTTCCTTGGCCAACTGCAACATATCATGCGGTACATCACCCAACACACTGGCCAGTTCGGCCAAACCTGCTTTACCTTTTCGCCATAATTCTTTTGGCTGATAACGTTCGGCCACCACTTTGCGAACAAAGGGCGTAAGGTGGTTGACCATTTGAAATGAAGGATCTAATTGTCTGACCAACCCTTCTAGGGTAATCAAAGCTTTGAATAACATGGCTAAATCAGCCGGTAATACAATCGCATGGTCACGCATCAACGCCATAATGTCGTGAATCAGTTGCGAGAGATTGAGGTCTTTGAGCTGAATTTGATCGTACTGAAATAAAAACTCGGCAATGTCTTCATTGAGACGGACCTCATCTACCTCACTGTCTTGTGTCCAATTAATCAACACGTCGAACACCGCACGCTCACTGCGCTGGGCAAAGGCAGCCAACAAATCGGCCAACTCTTCGCGGCGAGGCGGAGAAAGTCGGCCCACCATCCCAAAATCGACAAACACCACCCGATTATCCGGCAGAAAAAACACATTGCCGGGATGTGGGTCAGCATGAAAATAGCCATCAACCAAAATCATTTTGAGGATGGCATCAGCCGCACGTTTTGCTAATAACTTTCGGTCCAAACCGGCTAAATCCACACTGTCAAGGCGATTAGCGGGAATGCCATGAATAAAAGTTTGTACATTGAGATTTTGCTGTGTGTGTTGCCAAAATACCTGCGGCACCACGATGTGGGGCTCGTTAGCAAAATTTTTGGCAAACCGCTCCATATTGCGCGCTTCAACCGCCAAATTCAGTTCACGCCGCAAAGCACGCGCAAACTGTTTCACAATCAAACATGGCTGATAACGTCGGGCTTCGGGGAACTCTTGTTCAATCAATGCGGCCAAGTAACCCAAAATGCGGAGATCTGCTTCAATTTTTTCAACGATATTCGGGCGCCGTAGTTTAATTGCGACTTCGGTGCCATCATGTAGCCGAGCATAATGCACTTGTGCAATCGAGGCCGAGCCAATCGCTTGTGGATCAAAAAAACTAAACACACTTTCAGGATCACAGCCTAATGTGGCCTGTAACAGTTGTTGTACCGCTTGTTCGGGTAGGGCAGGGGCATTGCTTTGCAAACGCTCAAACTCGGTAATCCAATCGGCAGCAAACACATCCGCTCGCGTGGCAAGAATTTGGCCAAGCTTAATAAAAGTGGGGCCAAGGTCTTCCAAGGCACGGCGCAAACGCACAGGCGTATCTAAATAATCCGCCGCATTGGGCAATGGCATGTGCAGCCATTCACCGGCTTTTTCCATCGCTTTCGGTAAATTTAAGCGTTGGGCGAACTCTCCGAGGCCATGTCGGATTAAAATGGCACTGATTTCGCGCAATCTAGGCAGATCGCGCATGGCAATAAAGGTTTCTTTTAACATTGACATCGCATCACAGCGCGGCAGAATCTGCCTTAGGTTAACCAGCAACATGATGAGCGTCAGCTAAGGACATGAGAATATTAGCTTCTCTTTACATAAATGACGCCGTTCAATTACAGTCCAGTCTATGAGATTAGCTATCGGCTTACTAGCCTTCCTCTTTGCCGGTGTCGTCCAGTTGGCGCATGCAGCACCCAACGATGGCCATGACGACCCCGTGCCCCGCGCCAGCAGTGGCGAACCGCGTGCCACAGCAGAAGAAGCGGTGGTAGGTGATTTAATTCTGCAAGCCATGAGCTTGATGGGCATTGCCTATCGCTTTGGCGGCACCACCCCCACCAACGGCTTCGATTGCAGTGGCTTTATTCGTTATATTTTCCAACGCTCAATTGGGGTCAATCTGCCGCGTACCGCCGCCGAACAAGCCCAAATTGGCCGCAGTATCGACCGCAGTGAACTGAAACCGGGAGATATTGTATTTTTCAACACCCGTGGTTTTGCCAATTCCCATAACGGTTTGTATATCGGCAATGGTCGCTTTGTTCATGCACCGCGAACAGGAAAAAACATTGAGATTGCCAGCATGAGTGCGTCGTATTGGGCTGGGCGTTTTAATGGTGCTCGTCGCATCAACCGTGGCAATGCCTTTGCCGGCGATGTTCGTGATGAAGTGGTGGCAAAAAAACCGCGTGAACGGGACGCGATTGCGCAGTTTGCCGAGGAAAGCGGCAATACAGCCAGCGCCAGCAGCAGCGCACCTGTGTTAGCAGCCGCTGCAATTGGTGCCACTGGCCTCGGTGCTGCGGCTTTGTTATCTGAACGCAAAAAAGAACGCGAAACCGCGCGGCGTGAGTTGTATCGTCCGGTGGAAAACACACGTAAGAAAATTGAACTCGATGCCAAAGGCAAACCGAAAAAGCTAACAGCGAAAGAAAAAGCTGCCGAAGCCGCACGCGAAGCGAAGGAAAAGAAAAACAAAGGCAAAGAAAGCGTGACCGACCGCAAAAACCAGCGTAAACAAAATGCGCGTGAAGCACAAAACCGTAAAGGACAGGACAAGAACAGTAATAAAAAAGCCAGCAGCACAAGCAAAGTAAAAGAAAAAACCGATGCGCGCAAAGAACGTGTAAAAGCTGCTGCCAGCAAAAAAACCAGTCCAACCTCTGAGAAAAAAGCCACAAAACGATGACAGTTCCTTCTTTCCCGGTCTGGCTCGACCCACAAGGTCAGCCAGTGGCCTGTGTCGAAAAAATTAAAGTGATGCAGGAAAACTTAGTAGAACTACAACAAGTGGCACAAGATGCCTTTGAAGATGCGATCTTGATGGGTTGTGACCCAATCCAAGTTCGTGACTTTATGGCGGAGTTGATGCAACAACTCGAAAACCCTTATCACGAGCGATAACATCCACCATATGAATTTTGAGTCTTTCATCGCGTTGCGTTATGTACGAGCGCGGCGCAGCAATGGTTTTATTTCTTTTATTTCCTTGGTGTCGGTGATTGGGATTGCCTTGGGTGTGGCCGCGTTGATTGTGGTGCTGTCGGTGATGAATGGTTTTCAAAAAGAAATCCGCTCGCGCATTTTAGGCGTGGCATCGCATGTTGAAATTCAAGGCAGCAGCGGTGCCCTTGCCTATTGGCCACAGGTGGCCGACGCTGCCCGTACAGTCCCTCACGTGATTGGCGCGGCCCCCTTCGTCAATGCACAAGGTTTATTGTCGATGGCAGGTAATGTACGCGGGGCGATGATTCGCGGCATCGAACCGGCACTGGAAAATCAGGTGGTGGATGTTGGCCAGCACATGCTACGCGGCCAATTGACGGATTTACGCGGTGGTGAGTTTGGGGTGGTGATTGGGGTGGAGTTAGCACGCGCTTTAGGGGTTGGCGTTGGCGATAAAGTCACCCTGATTACCCCACAAGGCCAAGTCACGCCAGCAGGTATGCTGCCGCGTTTAAAGCAATTTACCGTACGCGGCATCTTCAAAGTCGATATGTATGAATATGATGCCTCCTTGGCCATGATTCATCTACAAGACGCCCAGCTCTTGTTCCGCTTAGGACAAGATGTGAGCGGTGTACGGTTAAAACTGACCGACTCACTCGATGCGCCGCAGGTGAAAAAGGCGCTGCTCGGGATGTTAAATGAACAGGCTTTTGTCACTGACTGGACCGAGCAAAACGCCAACTATTTCCGCGCCGTACAAATCGAAAAACGGATGATGTTTATTATTTTGACGCTGATTGTGGCAGTGGCAGCGTTTAATTTGGTCTCCACCTTGGTCATGGTCGTCACAGACAAGCGGGCAGATATTGCGATTTTGCGTACTTTAGGCGCATCGCCACGCTCAATCATGCAGATTTTTATGTTACAAGGGGCCGCCTCGGGGGTCATGGGCGTCTTAGCAGGGGTGGGTGGCGGTGTGGTACTGGCGCTTAATCTCGGCAGCATTGTCAGTACGGTAGAACACTGGGTCGGTGCAAAAATTCTCTCTTCGGAAGTGTATTTGATTGATACCTTACCCTCGGATGTGCAATGGCCGGATGTGCTCACGATTGCAGGCATTGCTCTGCTATTAGCCTTTTTAGCCACCCTCTATCCAAGCTGGCGTGCCGCTCGGACGCAACCAGCGGAGGCTTTGCGTTATGAATAACGTCACACCGTGGGTGATTGAGGCCAAAGGTATCAGTAAGACCTATCTAGAAGGGCCGAGCGCGGTCACTGTGTTGTCGAATGTCGATTTATCAGTTGCCGCAGGAGACAGCATCGCCATCATTGGTGCTTCGGGTTCTGGTAAAAGTACCCTGCTTCATCTTCTCGGGGGACTAGATCACAGCAGCAGCGGCAGTGTGCATATTATGGGGCAGGCGCTGGCCAACCTGTCAGAGGCGGCAAAAGGTCGCTTGAGAAATCAATATCTTGGCTTTATCTACCAGTTTCATCATTTGTTGCCCGAGTTTTCGGCACTGGAAAATGTGGCAATGCCGTTATTGATTCGGCGGCAAAGCCGTCCTGACGCACAGCAAGCTGCCAGCGAGATCTTAAGCAAAGTGGGGTTAGCGCATCGCCTACATCACAAGCCCAGTGAATTGTCCGGTGGTGAACGACAACGGGCCGCCATTGCTCGCGCCTTGGTAACTCGTCCAGCGTGTGTGTTAGCTGATGAACCCACCGGCAATTTGGATCGGGGCAATGCAGAGACAGTGTTTGCTGAAATGTTAGAACTGAATGCCGACTTGGGCACCAGCCTCATTATTGTCACCCACGACCCACAATTGGCTGCGCGTGCCCAACGCCGCCTGCAGCTGCAAGATGGGGTATTACACCCTGTCTAGGCCTTTCTTTCGCATCGACAGGGGACTTCATGCAAGATTTATTCGATCGTGTACCAGAATTTGACCGCTTTGTAGATATCGTTATCACACCAGCAGGACAAGTCCAACTCGCCATCATTGCCGTTGCCATCTACTGCGGCGTCTGGATTGCCAGAAAAGTGTTTCAACGCTTTTTCTCAAACCATCCCGAACGCTATGACCAACTGCTACCCTATGCGCTGTTTCGGATGGTATTGCCCTTGTCTGCTGCTGCATTCACGGGTCTTGCTTTCTTAATTGCTCGCTATGCGATTGACCAACCTCACAGCTTGTTAGTTGTTGCATCGATTACGCTGTTTTGGCTTGCGGTGATTCGGATTGTCGCGGCGTTGGTACGCAACGTCTTACCCACCGGTAAATTAGAACGCAGTACCGAACACTTTTTATCGTCCATCCTGTGGTTGTTCTATCTCAGTCATTTATTGGGTTTTAATGAGCTACTGATTGTTTGGATGGAGTCGATTTCATTCGCGGTAGGCAAAACCAAGCTGAATTTGCTGATGATTCTGTCGGGCATTTTCTGGGTAGCGGTGATTATGTTTGGGGCGATGTGGGTCAGCCGCACCTTAGATCGCCGAGTCATGACGCTCAACCACTTGGACATGAGTTTGCGGATTGTCATTTCGAAATTGGCACGTACGCTGTTAATGGTTGGGGCGGTGTTAATTGCTTTACCAATTGTGGGCATTGATCTGACCGTCTTGTCTGTATTTGGTGGCGCTTTAGGTGTCGGTTTGGGTTTTGGTCTGCAAAAAATCGCCAGTAACTATGTCTCGGGCTTTATCATTTTGCTCGACCGTTCGGTGCAAGTGGGAGATCGCGTCACCATTGGTGATCGAACAGGCAATATCACACAAATTACAGCACGTTATGTGGTAATTCGCTCTGCTGATGGCACCGAAGCACTGATCCCCAATGAAAATTTTATTGCCAATACTGTGATCAACCAATCGTATTCTGATAAGTCCATCTGGCAAAGCGCCTCTGTTGGTGTAGCCTATGGCACCGATTTAGAGTTGGCCTTAAAAATTTTGGTGGAGGCCGCTGAGTCGGTACCCCGTATTTTGAAAGATCCTGCCCCGACTGCTTTTGTTGTGGGATTTTTAGATAGCAGCATCAATCTGACCGTTGGTTATTGGATTGGCGACCCTGAAAATGGCTTAATGGGGCCAAAATCAGCGCTGAATCTGGCGATTTGGCGTGCCTTCGAACAACACGGAGTGCAGATTCCCTTCCCACAACATGAGGTCAGAATGCTATCTCCTGCTTCTCCTCCGCCCACTCACAGCGAACCGCATCCACTACCATGAGCCCTTTACTTGCTGTTGTTGATGATGACGAGGCAGTGCGTGAAGCACTGGTTTGGCTACTGGAATCGAATGGGCTAGCAGTACAACCCTTTGCCAGTGGCGAAGCCTTGTTACAAGACGATGCCTCACGGTTTGCCTGTTTGATTTTGGACATGCGGCTATCGGGCATGAGCGGGCTGATGCTGTTTGAGCGACTGTTACAGCGCCCCTATTGTCCACCGGCGATTTTTCTCACTGGCCATGCAGATGTCCCCTTAGCGGTATCCGCATTGAAAATGGGGGCGTTCGATTTTGTGGAAAAACCGTTTGATGATGTGTTGTTATTAACGCGGGTGCAACAAGCCATCAGCCAAGATCAACAAAACCGACAACAACAAAGTCAACAACAACGAATTATCAGTGCGCTTAACCAGCTGACCGATCGTGAACAAGAAGTAATGCGGTTGGTCTTAGCAGGAAAGCTCAATAAACAAATCGCGGACAGTTTGGACATCAGCATTAAAACTGTTGAGGTGCACCGTGCGCGAGTCATGGAAAAAATGGGCGTAAAATCGGCGGTCGAACTGGCTGGGCTTTTGGCTCAATACCGCCCTCATGCAGCTAAATCGGATTGATATTGTATGCCCTATAAACAACCGTATTCTGTCTTAGTGGTCGTTCACACCACAGATAAACAGGTCTTACTGATTGAACGAGCTGATTTTGCCAATGGCTGGCAATCGGTGACGGGTAGCCGAGAAGACAATGAAGATTGGCGTACCACGGCTATTCGTGAGTTGGCAGAGGAAACGGGGTTAAACCTCACACAGGGGGAGTTGGTCGATTGGGAAATAGAAAACCAATATGAGATTTATCCCCGCTGGCGAGCACGCTATGCCCCCGGTGTCACCCATAACACGGAACGGGTATTTGGATTTTGTGTTCCCGCCCCACTCGAAGTGCGTTTAGCCGAGCGAGAACATACCGCCAGTTGTTGGTTACCGTGGCAGCACGCGGCAGAAAAGGTATTTTCTCCAAGCAATGCCGCCGCGATCTGCCATTTAGGCACGAAAACAAGCTAGTTTTTAGCTGGCCAGCGCCTGTTGTTGTAATTGAATGATGTCATGAATACCGGCGCTGGCTAAATCTAATAATTCATTCATCTGTTGCCGAGAAAAGGGCAATCCCTCGGCGGTGCCTTGTACTTCCACCAGTCCCCCTGAGGCAGTCATCACCACATTCATATCAGTTTCACAGTTTGAGTCTTCGGGATAGTCTAAGTCTAACAGTGGTACACCTTCTACAATGCCCACCGAGACTGCCGCCACCGCCTCGCGCAAAGGTGTTTGTTTTAACAAGCCCTTGGCCAATAAGCCACTGATGGCATCGTGTAATGCAACATATGCACCAGAAATGCTGGCAGTGCGCGTACCGCCATCAGCCTGAATCACATCACAATCAATCACAATCTGTCGTTCACCTAAAGCGGATAAATCCACTACTGCGCGTAAGCTGCGACCAATTAAGCGCTGAATTTCTTGCGTACGTCCCGATTGTTTGCCAGCGCTGCTTTCACGCCGCATGCGGCTATGGGTTGAACGCGGCAACATCCCATATTCGGCCGTGACCCAGCCTTGCCCTTTCCCTTTTAAGAAACTCGGCACATTTTCTTCCACTGTCGCGGTGCATAACACCTTGGTTTGACCAAAACACACCAACACCGAGCCCTCTGCATGGCAGGTATAGTGACGAGTAAAAGAGATTGGCCGGAGTTGATTGGCTTGCCGCTGTGCAGTGCGCATAAAGTGTGTCTTTCTGATTAAATAGAAAATCTTATTCTAATGTATAGTGCAGGCGGCCGGAGGCAAAGCGCTCCGATCTCTGAATTTTTGGGACATCAATATGATACTTAGCATGACAGGCTTCGCCTCAGTTAGCTGTGATTTACCGCAGGGCACCTTAGCTCTCGACATCCGAGCCGTGAACCACCGTTATCTTGACGTGCAATTCCGGATGCCGGAGGAATTCCGCAGCTTAGAACCTAAACTACGGGAATTGATTGCCAATCATGTCAATCGTGGCAAGGTCGAATGTCGCATCAGTTTACAAACAAATCCAGCTCAACAAGGTGAGTTACAAATCAACCAAACCTTGTTATCTCAGTTGGTTGAGGCAGCAAAAATTGTGCAAACCCACAGTCCACAGGCACGCGGGTTTTCTGTTGGAGAGCTGTTACGTTGGCCGGGCGTATTAGAGAGCCAAGGGCAAGATAATGATTCACTGAGCCGTCAGTGTCTTGAGGCTTTACAACGGGCCTTGGAAGAGTTCACCGCCTCACGTGGACGAGAAGGGGAGAAACTTAAACAAGTGTTGATCGATCGTCTCGATCGCATTCATGGTTTGTTGGAAGAAATTAAACCGAAATTGCCAGCGATTTTGCAAGGATGGCAACAACGGCTGAACACGCGGTTAAAAGAAGCGTTAGATGGACAAGTGGAAGATGATCGCTTAAAGCAAGAATTTGCTCTGTTTGCACAAAAAATCGACATTGATGAAGAACTTGAACGCTTGCATACACATTTGACCGAAGTCCGTCGGGCATTGAATAAAGGCGGTTTAGTGGGTAAACGATTAGATTTCTTAATGCAAGAACTCAATCGTGAAGCCAATACCCTCGGCTCAAAATCGGTTTCAACAGAAACCACGCAAACTGCAGTTGAACTTAAAGTGTTGATTGAACAAATGAGAGAGCAAGTGCAGAATATCGAGTAGCACCTCACTGAATACCATATCATCACAACACTCTACCAAAGTCCCTTCAAAAGGGACTTTGTTGACTTAAAGAGTAACCCACTCAAACCCCACTACATTCCGCTGTTCGCGGCTAAACTCAATCCCGATTAAGTGAATCGGCTCACCTCGGCTGCGGTATTTCTCGGCATAGCCTCGGTCTTGTAGTTGTTGTAAGGCTTTGCCTTGTGGTGTGGCTTCAACAACTTTGAATTCAAACAAATAGACTTGTTGATGAAACAATACCGCCATATCAATACGGCCTTTGTTGGTGATGTCTTCAAGGCGGATGTCTAAGCCAAGGGCAGCGAAGTAGCTGTAGAACACGCTGGCGTAATAGCCTTCGTATTGAGCAATGGCGTTGTTGCGTTGCCAGTCATAGGGAATACTAGCGAATAGGGAATGCAGTAGGGTTTCCAACTTGGAAACATCCGCTTTGCTGAGCAACCGATATAACTGTCCGGTGTATTGATGTGGCAATGAAGAGTTGCCC